>CALEOQ010000581.1 GCA_937910255.1 uncultured Caulobacteraceae bacterium
GGTGTAGTGTAGATGTGTGAGCACGAGGACTCGGGCTTGTACATGTGATAGTGTGGAAGGGGGTGGGGGGGGGGGGGGTGGTGGCTTTTTTTTTTTAATGATACGGCGACCCCCGAGATCTACACTCTTTCCCTACACGACGCTCTTCCGATCTTGATGCATGGGGATCAGGACACCGTTGTTCTCGTCGACCAGTCCAGGCGTATGCATGATGCTCTGACGCAGGCTGGGAAGTCGGTGGAGTTCGTTCTCTTCGAAGGCGAAAACCACCATTTCTACCGTCCGCAGAGCCGCATCCGCATGCTTGAAGCCCTTGAGGCCTTCCTGACGGCGCATCTGCCTCTGAACTAAGGTAGCCGATAAACTGATAAGAGAATTCCTCCGGCGCTAAAGCTCGGGCAGGGGGTTCATCACCGGGCCGCCGCCGGTGGTGTCGATCCCCAACGGGGGCGTCGTGCTCTCGCGATAGGCGCGGTCGGCGGCCTTGCGCGCGCCTGCGCGTTCCAGGGCCTGCTGCTTGTCGGACGCCATCAGGGGCGGGCGGTAGGGGGCGGTCTCCGCGCCGCTGGCGAACCGGGCCAGGCAGGCGGCCCGCTCGGTTTCGCTCAGGCGCGCGATGTCGGGCTGGCTGCAGCCGAAGGTCTGGCGAAGGGCCGCCCGCAGGCGCGACGCCTGGGCCTGGGCCTCTATATCCGGAACGGCTGGGTGCGGGGCGACGGGCGGGGGTCTTGCGATGGATGGCGGCGGTCCCGGCGCCTGTCGGGAGCCCTCGCCACCGGGCGGGGCTGGCGAAGGTGCAGGGCCTAGCCGAGTTGACGCCAGCGGCGGCGCCAGGATGATCTCAAAGATCGGCGCCTCGCGCAGCCGGGGAAGATCGGGCGCCACCCAGATCAGGGCGATCAGCCCCAACAGGTGCAGCAGCACCGCCAGACCAGCCGCTGCGAGATTCCGTAAGCTACGCCCCATGGTTCCTTCCGGCTCGCCAAGGTCAAGCTGAGGTGGACGGGGGGCGAAACTGTGACCATTGTCCCGGCTCGGGGACGCATGTTGCGCAAACGTTGACGCGCCCGGCCGGGGCGAGTATGAACCGCGCTCCTTTGAAGCCGGGGATTCTAATCCCAGGCCCGATGGACTCGAAAGTCTTGCAAGAGACGGCCCGCCCGCCGGAGCGCTTCTAGCGACGCGCGCCGGCGAGTTTTCGTGTTCTAGGATCCAGGTTTCGAAGACCGAACAAGAATACGACCCTTAAACGGGGCGCATCGGCCCAACGGCACACGCCCCCACAAGCCTAGGAATGGCGCAGAGAATATATGCCTACGGTCAACCAGCTGATCCGCAAGCCGCGTAAGGACAAGCCTTCGCGCAACAAGGTGCCGGCCCTGAAGGGCTGCCCCCAGCGTCGTGGCGTTTGCACGCGCGTCTACACCACCACCCCGAAGAAGCCGAACTCGGCTCTGCGTAAGGTGGCCAAGGTGCGTCTGACCACCGGCATCGAAGCGGTGTGCTACATCCCCGGCGAGGGTCACAACCTCCAGGAACACTCCGTGGTGCTGATCCGCGGCGGCCGCGTGAAGGACCTTCCCGGCGTGCGCTATCACATCCTGCGCGGCGTGCTCGACACCCAAGGGGTGAAGGACCGCAGGCAGCGTCGTTCGCTCTACGGCGCCAAGCGTCCTAAGTAAGGATAAGAAGACATGTCCCGCCGCCGTCGCGCAGAAAAACGTCAAGTCCTCCCGGATCCGAAGTTCGGGGATCTCGTCGTCACCAAGTTCATGAACTACGTGATGTACGAAGGTAAGAAGGCCGTCGCCGAGAACATCATCTACGGCGCCTTCGACATCCTGGAAGCCAAGCGCAAGGACCAGGGCCCCCTGGAAACCTTCCATGCGGCTCTGGAAAACGTCGCCCCGGGCATCGAGGTCCGCTCCCGCCGGGTCGGCGGTGCGACCTATCAGGTCCCCGTCGAAGTCCGTCCCGAGCGCCGCCGCGCCCTGGCCATCCGCTGGCTGGTGACCGCTGCGCGCAAGCGTGGTGAAAACACCATGACCGAGAAGCTCGCTGGCGAGCTTCTGGATGCTTCGTCCAATCGCGGTTCGGCCGTGAAGAAGCGCGAAGACACCCACAAGATGGCCGAGGCGAACCGCGCCTTCTCGCACTACCGCTGGTAAGACCGGTCATCCATCGCTTTCCGGCGCGGGCGGTTTGAGCTAAACCGCCCGCGCCGTTCGTTCAGCACATCGACCGGCAGCTACCTCCGGACCTCTTTCAGCAAAGCCTTTCGCTATGGCCCGTACGCACAACATTGAAGACTACCGCAACTTCGGAATCATGGCCCACATCGATGCGGGCAAGACGACGACGACGGAGCGGATCCTCTTCTACACCGGGAAGAGCCACAAGATCGGCGAAGTCCATGATGGCGCGGCCACCATGGACTGGATGGAGCAGGAGCAGGAGCGGGGGATCACCATCACCTCGGCTGCGACCACCTCCTTCTGGAAGGGCAAGCGCCTCAACATCATCGACACCCCCGGCCACGTGGACTTCACCATCGAGGTCGAGCGTTCGCTGCGCGTGCTCGACGGCGCGGTGACCGTGCTGGACGGCAACGCCGGCGTTGAGCCCCAGACCGAAACCGTCTGGCGCCAGGCCGACAAGTACAATGTCCCGCGCATCGTGTTCATCAACAAGATGGACAAGATCGGCGCCGACTTCGAAAAGTCGGTGGAATCGATCCGCGATCGCCTGGGCGCCAAGGCCGTTCCGATCCAGCTTCCGATCGGTTCGGAATCCTCGCTGCGCGGTATTGTGGATCTGGTCCGCATGAAGGCCGTGGTCTGGGAGAATGACGGCCTGGGCGCCGCCTTCACCGACGAGGACATCCCCGCCGACATGAAGGACAAGGCCGACGAGGCCCGCGCCTACATGATCGAGAACGCGGTCGAGCTCGATGACGAGGCCATGGAGGCCTATCTGTCGGGTGAAGAGCCGTCGGAAGAGACCATCAAGAAGTGCCTGCGCAAGGCCGTCCTGAATGGCGCCTTCTATCCGATCCTCTGCGGCTCGGCCTTCAAGAACAAGGGCGTCCAGCCCCTGCTCGACGCGGTGGTCGACTATCTGCCGTCGCCCCTCGACATCCCGCCGACCCAGGGCCTCGACTTCAAGACCGAAGAGCCGGTGGTTCGTCGCGCCTCGGACGACGAGCCCCTGTCGGTGCTGGCGTTCAAGATCATGGACGACCCCTTCGTGGGCTCGCTGACCTTCTGCCGCATCTATTCGGGCAAGCTCGAAACCGGCATGGGCCTGCTGAACTCCACCCGCGACCGCCGCGAGCGCGTCGGCCGGATGCTGCTGATGCACTCGAACAATCGCGAGGACATCAAGGAAGCCTATGCCGGCGACATCGTCGCCCTGGCCGGCCTGAAGGACACCCGCACCGGGGACACCCTGTGCGATCCGGCCAAGTCGCCGGTCATTCTTGAGCGCATGGAATTCCCCGCGCCGGTCATCGAGATCGCCGTGGAGCCCAAGTCCAAGGCCGACCAGGAAAAGCTGGGCGTCGCCCTGGCCAAGCTGGCTTCGGAAGATCCGTCCTTCACGGTCTCCACCGACCACGAGTCGGGCCAGACCATCCTGAAGGGCATGGGCGAGCTGCACCTGGACATCAAGATCGACATCCTGAAGCGCACCTATAAGGTCGAGGCCAATATCGGCGCGCCGCAGGTGGCCTATCGCGAGAGCCTCGGCAAGCGCTGCGAGATCGACTACACCCACAAGAAGCAGACCGGCGGTACGGGCCAGTTCGCCCGCGTCAAGCTGGTGTTCGAACCCGGCGAGGCCGGCTCGGGCTTCGTGTTCGAAAGCGCGCTGACCGGCGGTTCGGTGCCGAAGGAATACATCCCCGGCGTCCAGAAGGGCATCGAGTCGGCCAAGGACAACGGCCTGCTGGCCGGCTTCCCGCTGATCGACTTCAAGGCGACCCTGATCGACGGCGCCTATCACGACGTCGACTCCTCGGTGCTGGCCTTCGAAATCGCCTCCCGCGCGGCCTTCAAGGAACTGCGGGAAAAGGGCGGGCCCAAGCTGCTCGAGCCGATCATGGCCGTCGAGGTCGTGACCCCGGAAGAGTATCTGGGTTCGGTCATCGGCGACCTGAATGGTCGTCGGGGGCAGATCCAGGGCCAGGACATGCGCGGCAACGCCACGGTCATCAACGCGTTTGTCCCGCTGGCTAACATGTTCGGCTATGTGAACACCCTGCGGGGCATGTCACAGGGCCGCGCTCAGTTCACCATGACGTATGACCACTACGAGCCGGTCCCGCAGCATGTGGCTGACGAAGTCATCAAGAAGTACGCCTAAGACCTTCCAACCCTAGTTTAGAGGACGAGCCCGGACAGGGCTGGAGCTTGAAATGGCCAAAGAGAAGTTTGAACGTAATAAGCCGCATTGCAACATCGGCACGATTGGTCACGTTGACCATGGCAAGACGACGTTGACGGCGGCGATCACGATGACGCTGGCGAAGTCTGGCGGCGCGACGGCGAAGAAGTACGACGAGATTGATGCGGCGCCGGAAGAGAAGGCCCGCGGGATCACGATCAACACGGCGCACGTGGAATATGAGACGGCCAACCGTCACTACGCCCACGTCGACTGCCCTGGCCACGCCGACTATGTGAAGAACATGATCACGGGCGCGGCGCAGATGGACGGCGCGATCCTGGTGTGCTCGGCCGCTGATGGTCCGATGCCGCAGACCCGCGAGCACATTCTGCTGGCTCGTCAGGTTGGCGTTCCGGCGCTGGTGGTGTTCCTGAACAAGGTCGACATGGTCGACGACGAGGAGCTGCTGGACCTGGTGGAGATGGAGGTGCGCGAGCTCCTGTCGTCCTATCAGTTCCCGGGCGACGACATTCCGATCACCAAGGGCTCGGCCCTGGCGGCGGTGGAAAACCGTGATCCGGAAATCGGCGAGCAGGCGATCCTGGCGCTGATGAAGACGGTGGACGAGTACATCCCGCAGCCGGAGCGTCCGGTGGACCTGCCGTTCCTGATGCCGGTGGAAGACGTGTTCTCGATCTCGGGCCGCGGCACGGTTGTGACCGGTCGTATCGAGAAGGGGATCGTCAAGGTCGGCGAGGAAGTCGAGATCGTCGGCATCCGTCCGGTTCAGAAGACGACCTGCACGGGCGTCGAGATGTTCCGCAAGCTGCTGGACCAGGGCCAGGCGGGCGACAATGTCGGCGTGCTGCTGCGCGGCACCAAGCGTGAAGACGTCGAGCGCGGCCAGGTGCTGTGCAAGCCGGGTTCGATCACGCCGCACACCAAGTTCGTGGCCGAGGCCTATATCCTGACCAAGGAAGAGGGTGGCCGTCACACGCCGTTCTTCACCAACTATCGTCCGCAGTTCTACTTCCGGACGACGGACGTGACGGGGATCATCAAGCTGCGCGAAGGCGTGGAAATGATCATGCCGGGCGACAACGCCGAGCTGGACGTGGAGCTGATCACCCCGATCGCCATGGACCAGGGCCTGCGCTTCGCCATCCGCGAAGGCGGCCGCACGGTCGGCGCCGGCGTCGTGGCCAAGATCGTCGAATAGTCCAAGGCCTCACAGCCTGACCTAAGGCCAAGGCCGCCAGGGGAAACCCCGGCGGCCTTTTCCTTTGGGCGGCTCTGAAAGGAAGATGGCGCTCGCCGTCAGGGGCCTGGCTGAGCAAAGCAGAGCACGCGACCGTCGTGATCACGCACCTCAAGCTCCTTGCCGTTCCAGATGGGGCGGTAGGTGGGGCCATGGAGGATGTCGGCCCGCCGGGCGCGCAGTTCCTCGGCCAGGGCGTCCACGTCTTCGACATAGAGGAAGACATCGAT
Source organism: uncultured Caulobacteraceae bacterium (assembly GCA_937910255.1). Classification (GTDB taxonomy): domain Bacteria; phylum Pseudomonadota; class Alphaproteobacteria; order Caulobacterales; family Caulobacteraceae; genus Phenylobacterium. Next base: position 5,875 of record CALEOQ010000581.1, read on the forward strand.
CGGAAAGGCCGGCGACACGCTGCCGTTCGGCGGCGGTGGCGCGCCCTCCCGCGGTTGCCGGAACATGAGCCGGACGCCATCCCGCTGGACGATCACGAAGCTGGGCGGATCGCCGTGGATCTCGTCGAACTGGAAGCCCAGCACGTCGCGATAATACTCCGCGGTCGCGAAGATGTCGGCGACCAGCAGGACCGGTGACGCGCTCGCGATCTGGACCATGTCCAACCTCTTTGATATCTTTAATGATACAAAAAGTATCTTTCTAAGGGCGTCCCGTCAATCATGATCTCCAACCTGCAGATCCGCGCCGCCCGCGCGCTCCTGGGCTGGAGCCAGCAACGCCTGGCCGACGCGGCCGGCCTGTCGGTGATCACCGTCAAACGGCTGGAGGCCTCCGAGGAAATGTTCCAGGCCAAGTTCGAAACCGTGGTGAGGGTGAAGGAGGCGGTTGAGGCCGCAGGTGTCGTCTTCCGCGCCGATGAAAGCGGTCTGATCCACGGCGTTGGTCTGCGCCAGAAGCCCTAGACACTCGGCTGCGCCGCTCCGGGCGCGAGGCGTCGATCGATCGCCGCCTTTCCTTTTTCGCAACCCCTGCGTGGTTTTCTCGCGGGAACGGCGCGTGTCTTGCAGGTTGAGCAACCTGGGGATGCGTAAGCGGGGAGAGGGCGCCAGAATGGGAGCCGGGATCAGCGTCGAGACGCGGCGGGCCAGTGAGCTCGATCCGCAGGCCCGCGCCCTGTGGGCGCAGTTCCGCAGCGCCGACCCGGCCCTGGCCAGCCCCTATTTCGATTTCCGCTACATCCTGGCCGCCGGCGAGACGGCGCCCGGCGCGGAGGTGGCGATCATCCGCCGGGCCGGCGCCATCGTCGCCTTCCTGCCCTTCCAACGCCGCGGCGGCGCCATCCAGCCCATGGGCGCGCCCCTGACCGACTATCATGGGCTGGTGGCCCAGCCCGGCGCCGATATCGATCTGAAGGCGGTGCTTGAACACCTGCGCGCCCGGCGTTTCCGCTTTGGCGGCCTGGTGGGCGGTCAGGCGCGTGCGGTCAACGCCGCGGCGCCGAAGCCGGCCATGGTCGCGGATCTGACCGGGGGGTTTGAGGCCTATCTGGCGGGCCGGCGGGCCGCAGGGCAGGGGAGCTTCCTGAAGGACAAGCGCCGGCGCCAGCGCCAGCTGGCCGAACAGGTCGGGCCCTTGAGCTTCACCCTGTCAGCCGACCCCGACCTCCTTGAGACGATCATCACCGAGAAGCGCGCCCAGTGGCGGCGCACCGGCCAGCACGATGTCTTCTCCGCCCCCTGGACCCAGGCGCTGCTGCGGCGTCTCGCCTGCGACACGGCCGCCGATTTCGGCTTGCGGATCGCGGTCCTGAAGGCGGGCGACAAGATCGTCGCCGCCGAGGCCGGCCTGTTGTCGGGCTCGGGCTATCACCTGTGGTTTCCGATCTATGACCCGGATTTCGCGCGATATTCCCCGGGCGCCCTGATGACGCTCGAGACCCTGCGCGCCCTGGCCGACCAGGGGGTGGCCTTCGCCGACTTCGGGCCCGGCGTCGAGGACTACAAGCGCGCCTTCGCCGACGAGGGCGGGCAGGTGGTCGAGGGCGATGTCACCGCCGATCCCCTGATCGAAGGCCTGCGGAGCCTGGTGCGCCAGACCGTGGCGGGCTCGCCGAAGATCGGAAGAGCACACGGCTGAACTCCAGTCACGTCGTAATCTCGTATGGCGGCTTCTGCTTGAAAAAAAAAAAAATAGAAAAAACAGTGGTTTCCTCGGGCTGTGTGCCGCCTG
>CALEOQ010000582.1 GCA_937910255.1 uncultured Caulobacteraceae bacterium
CGCGCTGTGACGCTGCCTGCGTGTCTATTGTTTTTTTTTTTGCAAGCAGAAGACGTCATACGCGTTTACGACGTGACTGGAGTTCAGACGTGGGCTCTTCCGCTCTCCGCTCGGCGTCGATGGGCCGGGCGGCTTGCCGGGCGGCGACTATATCCGGCTGTCGGTCGCTGACACCGGCGTCGGTATGGACGCGGCCACTCAAGCTCGAGCCATCGAGCCATTCTTCAGTACGAAGGGCGTAGGCAAGGGAACGGGCCTTGGCCTCTCAATGGCCCACGGCCTGGCCTCGCAGCTGGGCGGGGCTCTGACGATCAGGAGCCAGCTTGGCGTGGGCACCAATGTCGAGCTCTGGCTTCCGGTCAGCGGCGCCGAACCCCCAGCTCCCGCCCCTCGGCCTATCGCGGCCCCGTCTGGCGCGCGCGGCGTCGTCATGCTGGTGGACGACGAGGAGGCGGTGCGTTTCACGACGGCTCAGATGCTCGCCGATCTCGGATACGAAGTCATTGAGGCGGCTTCGGCGGGGGAGGCTTTGCGACAGGCCCGGCTGGGGTGCGAATTTGACCTCCTGGTTACGGACCACCTCATGCCGGGCATGAGCGGGACTGATCTGGCTCAGGAGCTTCGCAATGAGAGGCCCCACCTGCCTGTCCTGCTCGTTTCTGGATATGCAGAGTTTGAAGGCGTGGCCCCAGACCTTGTCCGCCTAGCCAAGCCCTTCATAAGGGACGAACTGGCGGAATGTCTTGCGGAGGTCGACCCGGCGCACAACAGCCGCCCCACTGACACGTAGGATCAAGGTTTTCGCCTGGGGATGGGGCCGAGCCTTCGCCCCCCAATCCACCCTTCGTTAACCACGTTCGCGCCATCTTCCCGCGCAGTTCCCCACGCTTGTCGAAAGGGCGCGCGATGAATGGCGCCGAGGTTTTGGATGTTGGCCGTGACGCCATCTGGCTGACCATCCAGCTGTCGGCGCCGGTGCTGATCGTCGGCCTGGTGGTCGGCGTGGCCATCGGCCTGATGCAGGCGCTGACCCAGATCCAGGAGGCGACCCTGGTCTATGCGCCCAAGATCGTCGCCATCTTCATCTCGCTGCTGCTGTTCCTGCCGCTGATGGGCGCCCTGATGGCCAACTTCATGAACCAGATCGCCGCCCGCATCGCGGCCATGTAGGGCGGCATGGAAGCCTATGCGTCGGCCCCTCAGATCTATGCCGCCGGCCTGATCTTCGCGCGCCTGGGCGCCATGCTGATGCTGATGCCCGGGGTCGGCGACGGCTCGGTGCCGGCCCGCATCCGGCTGGCCTTCGCCTTCCTGTTCGCCCTGATGCTGTTTCCGGTGCTGGGCGGGGAGGTGGGCGCCGTGCCGGCCAGCAACGGCGCCATGTTCGCCCAGATCTTCCGCGAAATCCTGATCGGCCTGATGATCGGCACGGTGCTGAAGATGATGCTGGCGGCGCTCGGCATCGCCGGCGAGATCGTGTCCATCCAGTCGACGCTGGCCTTTTCCCAGACGGCCAATCCGGGTCAGGCCCAGCCGTCCACCTCGCTGTCCACCTTCCTGACGGTGATGGGGGTGACGCTGATCATGTCGACCGACCTGCACCACATGTTCCTGGCGGCCATCGTCTCCTCCTATCGGGTGTTCCCGTTCGGGGGCGGGGCGCCGGTGGGGGATGCGGCCCAGCTGGCGGTGCAGACCGTGGCGCAGTCGTTTTCTCTCGGGCTGCAGCTGGCCGCCCCGGTGGTGGTGTTCTCGCTGATCTTCAATGTGGCCGCGGGTCTGGTGGGGCGCGTGATGCCGGCCTTCCAGATCTTCTTCGTGGCCACGCCGCTGCTGGTGCTGAGCGCGCTGTCGATCTTCGCGCTCAGCCTCGGCGTGCTCGGCATGGTCTGGGTGGAGCGCTACCGCGAACTGATCGCGTTGTTCCTGTGAGCGTGATCCATGGCTGAGAACAACGACGCCGCCTCGAAAACAGAAGAGGCCACACCCCGCAAGCTCGAACAGTCACGCGAAAAGGGGGACGTGGCCAAGACCCAGGACCTGGCGCCCCTGACCGCGCTCGCCTTCTCGGCCGGGGTCCTGGCCATTCTCGGCGGCTGGCTGGCCAAGACCATGACCTTCGCCCTGATCCCCTTCATCGCCCACCCCGAGCAGATCCCCCTGGAAGGGGCGGGCGGGGTCAATGTGGCGCGCATGGCGATCATGGCCGCGGCCCCTGTGCTGGGCGCGGTGCTGCTGACCGCGGCGCTGGGCGGCATGGCCGGCAATCTGGTGCAGCACGGCCTGCTGTTCACGCCGGACAAGCTGAAGCCCGACTTCAAGAAGGTCTCGCCGCTGTCGGGCTTCCAGCGGATCTTCGGCCCCGACGGCCTGGCCCAGTTCGTCAAGTCGATCTCCAAGATCCTGGCGGTGGCGGGCGTGGCCTATCTGGTGCTCAAGCCGCACTTTCATGAGTTCCGCACCCTGTCGGCGCTGGATCCGGCCGCCATGCTGCCGTTCAGCGCCGAGATCCTGCGCAAGCTGATCTTCGCGGTCATCGCCCTGATGTTGGCCATCACCGGCGCCGACTGGATCTGGCAGAAGCAGCGCTTCATGCAGAAGATGCGCATGAGCCGCGAGGAGGTGAAGGAGGAGTACAAGCAGACCGACGGCGACCCGCTGATCAAGGCCAAGCTGCGGCAGATGCGGCATGAGAAGGCCAGGCGCCGGATGATGGCGGCGGTTCCCACCGCCACCGTGGTGGTCATGAACCCGACCCACTATGCGGTAGCGCTGAAATACGAGGCCGGGACCGCCGGCGCGCCGGAATGCGTGGCCAAGGGTCTGGACGCGGTCGCCCTGCGCATCCGCGCCGCGGCCGAAGAGGCCGGCGTGCCGGTGATCGAGGATCCGCCGCTGGCGCGCGCCCTCTATGCCGCGGTGGAAATCGACGAAGCCATTCCGCCGGCCCACTTCGAGGCCGTGGCCAAGATCATCGGCTTCATCCTGGGGGCCAAGGCGCCCTCCACCGCCCGCGCCCGGCCGATGCGCTAGGGCCGGCGATGATCTTTCCAAGCTTGGCCAGCTGAACCGCCCGCCCGCCTGACCGTTCGGCTCCCTGAACAGCACAGGGAGATGACGCCGTGATCCGATCCATCCTCATAGGCCTGGTGGCCGGCATGCGCTCCATGGCGCCCGTGGCCGTGGCCAGCACGGCCGTGGCCCGAGGCGAGCTGGAGGAGAGCGGACCCATGGCGCTGCTGGGCCATCCGGCCGTCTCCACCGGGCTGTCGGCGCTCGCCGTGGCCGAAGCCATGGGAGACAAGCTGCCCTTCGCCCCCGACCGCATCGTCATTCCGGGCATCGCCGCACGCATCGTCACCGGCGCCCTGGCCGGGGCGGCGCTGGCGCCGCGCGAGCAGCGCAAGGTGGCCGCCGTGCTGGCGGCCGGCGCGGCAGTGGCCGCCTCTTATTGGACCTTCCGGCTGCGGGTGCGGGCCATGCGCCGCTATGGCCAGGCCCGCACCGGCGTCGTCGAGGACGCCCTGGTGCTGGCCGCCTCCCAGTACCTGGTCAGCGGCGCAAAGGGCGACCGGCGCTAGAGGCTTCAGTCCTTCGGGGCGATCTTGTCCTGGGTCTGGGTGTCGAAGTCGCTAGCCTCGTGGCGTTCGCGCAGCTGGGTGGCCGGGTCGCCGAAGGTGCGGTTGACCATCCGGCCGCGCTTGACGCCGGGGCGGTCCCCCAGCTGGTCGGCCCAGCGGATGACGTTCTTGTAGTCCTGCACCTGTAGGAATTCGCCGGCCTCGTACAGCAGGCCCTTGGCCATGCCGCCGTACCAGGGCCAGACGGCCATGTCGGCGATGGTGTACTCGTCCCCGCCCAGATATTGGCTCTCGCCCAGGCGGCGGTCCAGCACGTCCATCTGGCGCTTCACCTCCATGGCGAACCGGTCGATGGCGTATTCGATCTTGATCGGCGCATAGGCGTAGAAGTGGCCCAGGCCGCCGCCCAGATAGGGCGCGCTGCCCACCTGCCAGAACAGCCACGACAGGCACTCGGCGCGGGCGGCCGGATCGGTGGGCAGGAAGGCGCCGAACTTTTCCGCCAGATGGATCAGGATGGCGCCGGACTCGAACACCCGGATCGGCGCCGGGCCGCTGTGGTCCACCAGGGCCGGGATCTTGGAATTGGGGTTGGCCGAGACGAAGCCCGAGCTGAACTGGTCGCCCTGGCCGATATTGATCAGCCAGGCGTCGTACTCCGCGCCGCCATGGCCGAGCGCCAGCAGCTCCTCGAGCATGATGGTCACCTTGACCCCATTGGGCGTGCCCAGGGAGTAGAGCTGCATCGGGTGCTTGCCGACCGGCAGGTCCTTGTCGTGGGTCGGGCCGGCGATGGGCCGGTTGATGTTGGCGAACCGGCCGCCGCTCTCCTTGTTCCAGGTCCAGACCTTGGGGGGGACGTAGTCGGTCGTGTCGCTCATGCTGATCTCCCGGGGTGTTTCGTCGCTTGCGCCTTGGGCGGCGCCTGCCAGCAATGTGGTGGCGAAGGCGGGCTTTGGCGACCCCCGAGCGGGACGATCGCGCCCGACGCGCAAAACCCGTTGCAGAAACCTTCCTGCCACAGAAAGGTCTCGTAAGGGTCTCAGGTGACCTTGTGGAGTATGATGCTCGATGATTCGGTGGGACGCCTGGTCCCACGCCCCAAGGCAAGCCGCAGGTCCGCCATGGCAGAGACCCCGCAGAGCCCCGCGCCGGCCCGCCGGTTTGACCCGCTCACCGCGGTGGCGGTGGTGTTTTTCCTGATGGCCGTGGCCTTCGCCGCCGCGCCGGCGATCAACGCCGGACCCGCCACCCTGGCCGGGCTGATGCTGCTCGTGGGCCTGGCCGGCGTGGCCTGCCTGGGCCTGTTCGTCCTGCGCTCGACCCTGGAGCCGATCGGAAGAGCACACGTCTGAACTCCAGTCACGTCGTAACCTCGTATGCCGTCTTCTGCTTTACAAAACAACCCGCAGCTCCTCGCCC
>CALEOQ010000583.1 GCA_937910255.1 uncultured Caulobacteraceae bacterium
GTGTACTGTGTAAGAGTCATTCTGCGTGTCTCCAGTGACTCACTGTCCGTCCTTCGTTCGGCTTCGTAGTTGAGTATCTGGGTCACTTTTTTTTTTTTTCAAGCAGAAGACGGCATACGAGATTACGACGTGACTGGAGTTCAGACGTGTGCTCTTCCGATCTCGGCCAGGCCCAGGATCACCTGGGCGGTGGCGTCGGTGGAGCCGTCGTCGACGAAGACGATCTCCAGGGGACTGATCCCGGCCAGCTGGCTCAGGCAGTCGACGGTCACGGCCTCGATGTTCTCGGCTTCGTTGAGAACGGCGATGACCAGGGACAGGACCGGCTTCTCGGCCGCCGCGGCGGCCTGGCCGGCAGCGGGCTCGCTCTGGTGCTCCACGCCCTCTCCTCATGCGCTTAGGTCGCGGCTTGCAGGGACGCCGCCGACGGTCGGGTCGTCATAGCCCCCGGCCAGCGGGGTGGAAACCGATTCCGGGCCGCGCTCAATCGACCCAGGCGCGATAGATGGTGCAGCTCTCGGTCGCCTCGCGCAGGGGATTGTCAAACGGCACGACCACGGTGTCGGCCCGGGCGAAGACGCTCCGCAGGCGTGCGAGAAAGGCTTCGTCAGGGGCGGCGTCCGACCACAGGCCGAAAACCCCGCCCGGATGGAGGCAGGTGGCCAGCTTGGCAAGCCCGCCTTCCGCATAGAGGTCCCCGTGGCTGGCGTTCAGCCAGGCCTCCGTGGAGTGGTCGATATCCACGGCGATGACGTGGAAACCGCCCGGCGCGGGCAGGACGCCGCTGCGGGCCATGGCGAAGAAGTCGCCCTCGATCAGGGCGCAACGCGGATCGCTCGACAGCCGCGGTCCAAGATCCACAAGCCCGTCGCGGTGCCACGCGATCACCTCGGGCAGGACATCGACCACCGCCAGGCTGCGCACCCGCTCATGATCCAGGGCCGCGGCGGCCGTATAGCCGAGGCCGAGCCCGCCCACGAGGACATCGAGGTCCCCGGCCGGCGCGGCCTCGATCGACAGGTGGGCCAAGGCCCGCTCGCCGGCCGTGAACAGGCTCGACATCAGGAAGTCTTCGCCGAGCTTCACCTCCAGCACGTCGCAGTCCAGCGCCAACATCCGCCGTCGCCGCAGGCTGAGCGCCCCCATCGGCGTCACGTGGTAGGCCAGTTCGGCAAAGGTCATTTGGGGTTCTTTGGCTGGGGCAAGGCGGTTCGGTGACGACAGCGCCCTCACCCATTGGCCACCCTAGGCCGGCCTCCGGCCCGCTGGGTAGGCCGCCTCGTGAAAAACTGCCCAGAGCATGGGCGTGGAGCGCCGCAATCTTGCTCACGGAGGGCTCGAGGCGCCGGGCCGGCCTCAGGCGCCTGGTCAATCTTGGTGTTAGATTGTACCACTCTGGCCAATCGGAGGCGATGCGATGCGGACAGCGGTTCTGTTGGGTTTCTGTGCGGCGCTCGGCGCCGGCGCCGCCCAGGCCTGTGACCAGCACGGCGGCGATTACAGCCCGATGTCGGCCTATTTCAGCTATCGCGAAATGAGCCCCGAACAGCGCAGCAACGCCGACGCCAGGGCGCGTGAAGCGATGCGCGAAAAGGACATGGCCGACGCCCGCAGCGCCCTGCTCTCGCGCTTCGCCATCAAGGTCGAGCGCGGCCCCGACGAACCGCAACTGGCCAGCGCCCCCTCCCATCAGGGCCGAAGCTCCACCGCCCGCTAGCCTCCAGCCAGACGACATCCCTTCCCTCTACCCTGGGCACACTGCGCCGATCTGATGACGACGCCCTCCGAACGGCTTATCGAAGTCCAGGGCCTGCGCCATGAGATCGCTGGCCGCTGCGTCATGGACGTGCCGGCCTTTTCCGCCGGCCGCGGCGAGCACACCCTGCTGATCGGCCCTTCGGGCAGCGGCAAGACCACCCTGATCAACGTCATCACCGGCCTGATCACGCCGACCTCCGGCGAGGTGCGGATCGACGACCAACCCATGTCCAGCCTGCCGCCGGCCAGACGCGACGAACTTCGCCGACGCACCATCGGCGTGGTGTTCCAGACCCTGCGGCTGATCTCGGCCCTCACCGTCCGCCAGAACCTGTCCCTGGCCCAGACCCTGGCCCTGGGTCATGCCGAGCCCGCGGTCATCGACGACCTGATCGGCCGGGTCGGCCTGGCCCACCGGGCCGACGCCATGCCCCGGGAACTGAGCCACGGCGAAGGACAGCGGGCCGCCATCGCCCGCGCCCTGTGCGCCCGGCCGGCCATCGTGGTGGCCGACGAGCCCACCTCGGCCCTGGACGACGCCAATGCGTTCGCCATGGCCGACCTCCTGCTGAGCACCGCCGAGGCCACCGGCGCCACCCTGCTGATCGCCACCCACGACAACCGCCTGCGCGACCGCTTCCCGCGGACCCTGGCGCTGAGCGCCCCGCAGGTGACGGCATGACCCTGGCCGGACTGTCGCTGGCCTATCTGAAGGACCGGGCGCTCAACACCGCCCTCAACATCCTGTTGCTGACGCTGAGCGTGGCGACCCTGGTGATCCTGGTTCTGTTCTCAAGCCAGCTTAGCGACCGGTTCGCCCGCGACGCGCAAGGCATCGACCTCGTGGTGGGCGCCAAGGGCTCGCCCCTGCAGCTCATTCTCTCGAGCATCTATCAGGTGGACGTCCCCACCGGGAACATCCCGCTGGAGACCGTGGACATGCTCCGCGCCGATCCCACGGTGGCGCAGGTCATTCCGCTGGCCCTGGGTGACAGCTTCCGCAGCTATCGGATCATCGGGACCGAGGCCGCCTATGTGGACCACTACGCGGGCCGCCTGGCCGAGGGCCGCATGTTCAATGCGCCCTACGAGGCCGTCATCGGCGCCCAGGTGGCGAGGGGCACGGGCGCGGGGCTAGGCCAGAGGTTCGAGGGCTCGCACGGCCTGTCGGGCGACGGCCACGTCCATGAGGCGACGCCCTTCGAGGTGGTCGGCATCCTGGCCCCCACCGGAACCGTCCTCGACCGGCTGATCGTCACCCCGGTCTCCAGCGTCTGGGCCGCCCATGGCTTCGGGACGAGGCCGCACGAGGATCATGAGGCCCATGACGCCGCGCCCGGCGACCCTGAGCACGAAGCCGCCCACGCCGCTGAGCCAGACCTGGAAGTCACCGCCCTGCTGGTGAAGTACCGCTCTCCCCTGGCCGCCGTCCGCCTGCCGAGCTTCATCAACCGCCAGACCCAGCTTCAGGCCGCCGCCCCGGCCGTGGAGATGACCCGCCTGCTGTCGCTGCTGGGAGTCGGCACCGACGCCGTGCGGGCCTTCGCCGTCCTGCTGATGATCACCAGCGGCCTCTCGATCTTTGTCGCCCTCTATTCGGCGCTGCGCCAGCGCGAGGGCGACATGGCCATGCTGCGGGTCATGGGCGCGCGGCCGCCGGCCATCTTTGGTCACATCGTGCTGGAGGGCGTCCTGCTGGCCGCCGCCGGCGCCCTGCTGGGCGTGATCGTCGCACACGGGGTGGTCGCCTTCGCCGCCGCCACCTTCCCGCAGCTTCAGGACATGGGCCTCAGCGCCCTGCGCTTCGAACCGGCTGAAACCGTCATCGTCGCCGCGGCCATCGCCATGGGCGGACTCGCCGCCCTGGTCCCGGCCCTGAAAGTCTTCCGGGTCGATATCGCCCAAACCCTCGCCGACACCCGATAGGAGCCAGAGTGATGTTCATACGCCTGCTGCTCGCCGCCACCCTCGCCCTCCAGGCGGCGCCTGTGACCGTGGCGGCGCAAACGCGACCCGCCGCCCCGACCGAGAGCATCTGGAAGCCGGCCGACACGCCGCCCGGCGGCGTGGCCTGGGCCCTGCTGGAATCGACCAAGGAGATCACCCGCACCGACGCCCGGGGCTATGTGGTCTCCAAGCCCTCTTTCCCGGCGGGCGTTCTGGCGCTGAAGGGCAAGAAGGTGAAGGTGTCGGGCTATATGATGCCGCTGCAGAACGGCCCGAACCAGACCCACTTCGTCCTGCTGGCCTATCCGCCGGACTGCCCCTTCCACCTCAATCCGAGCCCTGTGCAGTTCATCGAGGTGAAGACTGACAAGGGCGTCGCCTTCGACTATGGGGTCAAGACCATCGAAGGCGTCCTGGAGCTCGGCGGCCAGGACGAGGGCGGGGTCTTCTACAAGATCAACGGCGGCCGCGCGCTCTAAGGCGCGGCTTGACACCCACGGGCGGGCGCGCCTTCAAGGTCGGCAACGTCTGACCCTGCGAGGCCGCCATGTCCGACTGGCCCGATCGCCGCCTGCTCGACCTCTTCGGAATTCGCCACCCCCTGTTGCAGGCCCCCATGGCCGGCGCCTCGGGGGTCGCCCTGGCGGTGGCGGTCAGCCGGGCCGGCGGCCTGGGCGCCCTGCCCTGCGCCCTGCTGTCGCCGGATGAGACCCACGCCCAGGTCGAGGCCTTCCGCCGAGACGCCGATGACCCGCTGAACCTCAACTTCTTCTGCCACACGCCGCCCGAACCTGACGCTCAGGCCGAGGCGGCCTGGATGGCGGCGCTCTCGCCCTACTATGCCGAGCTGGGCCTCGACCCCCAGGTCCCGCGGTCCGCAGCGACCCGGGCGCCGTTCGACGACATCTTCTGCACCTTGGTCGAGACTGTGCGGCCCGAGGTGGTCAGCTTCCATTTCGGCCTGCCGGCGGCGGACCTGCTGGCGCGGGTGCGGGTGAGCGGCGCGCGAATTATCAGCTCGGCCACCACGGTAGAGGAGGCCGTGTGGCTGGCCGAGCGGGGCTGTGACGCGGTGATCGCCATGGGCTTCGAGGCCGGCGGCCACCGGGCGAGCTTCCTTACCGGCGACATGAACGCCCAGCCGGGGACCTTCGCCCTGGTCCCCCAGGTCGTCGACGCGGTGGATAGATCGGAAGAGCGTCGGGTCGGGAAAGAGTGTAGATCTCGGGGGTCGCCGTCTCATTGAAAAAACAATAATAGTCCACCCCACGCGCGGTCAGCTGTAAACCACGTGCACAACC
>CALEOQ010000584.1 GCA_937910255.1 uncultured Caulobacteraceae bacterium
CCGCCCGATAGTCACACTCTACGCTATGTCACCTCTGTTCTCTCCAGTCATTTTTTTTTTTCAAGCAGAAGACGGCATACGAGATTACGACGTGACTGGATTTCAGACGTGTGCTCTTCCGATCTGTCAGGCGCCTGCGACAGGGGCGGCGCCACCTCCTCCAGAGGCCGACGTTCCGCCGCCACGCCCAGCTTCAACTCCACGAGCGCCGCCAGCACCATGAGCCCGCCGCCTAGCAGATAGCCCCAGAGGATCTGGCTGCGCTCGCCCGTGTCGATCAGGGCGCCGAACAGCACTGGTCCGCCGACCCCGCCGATGAGGGTGCCGAAGGCGTAGAACATGGAGATGGTCACCGCCCGGATCTCCAGGGGGAAGCTCTCGCCGATGGTGAGATAGGCCGCGCTCGCCCCGGCCGAAGCGAAGAAGAAGATCACCGTCCAGGCCGCGGTCTGCGCGGGTGCCGACAGGATCCCGGCGCTGAACATCCAGCCGGTGACGCACATCAGCACCCCGGCCACGCCGTAGGTCAGGCTGATCATCGGCTTGCGGCCCCAGGAGTCGAAGTATCGGCCGAGCAGCAGCGGGCCCATGAAGTTGCCGACCGCGAAAGGCAGCATGAACCAGCCGATGCTGGCCGGCGCGATCCCATAGAACCGTGTAAGAATAAGAGCGTAGGTGAAGAAGATCGCGTTGTAGCAGAAGGCCTGGGTCGCCATCAGCACCACGCCGAGGACAGTCCGGTGTGGATAGCGGCGGACCAGGGTGCTGGCGATCTCCAACCAGCTTGTCGTGGTGCGCCGGATCAGGCGCAGACTCTGCAGACTCTCGTGCGGCGGCAGCTTCTGGCCGGTGGAGCGTTCCACCCGGGCCTCGATCTCGGCGATGATCGCCTCGGCCTCGGCCTCACGGCCGTGGGTCATCAACCATCTGGGACTTTCGGGCATGAAGCGCCGGATCCAGATGATGATCAGGGCCAACAGGCCGCCGATGACGAAGGCCAGCCGCCAGCCCAGTTCCTGGTCGATGAAGGTGGCGTTGAGCAGGAAGATTGAAGCCAGCGCGCCAACGGCGGCCCCGACCCAGAAGCTGCCGTTGATGACCAGGTCGGTGAACCCCCGCCGGCGGGCTGGAATCAGTTCCTGGATCGCGGAGTTGACCGCCCCGTACTCGCCGCCGATCCCGGCGCCGGTCAGGAAGCGGAAGACCATGAAGGACCAGAAGTCCCACGAAAAGCCGGTCGCGATGGTGGCGACCATGTAGACGAACACCGTGGCGGTGAAGAGCTTCTTGCGTCCGAACCGGTCGGTCAGCCGCCCGAAGGTCAGGGCGCCCACGACCGCGCCGAGGATATAGGCGCTGCCGGTCAGGCCGACCTGGGTGGCGGTGAGGTTCAGACCGTCCGAGCCGGCGATGGCCGGCGACAGCGAGCCGACCAGGGTCACCTCCAGGCCGTCGAGAATCCAGGTGACCCCCAGCGCCACCACCACCAGCCAGTGGAACCGACTCCAGGGCAGCCGGTCCAGCCGGGCGGGAACGTTGGTGACGAAGACGTCGGGCTGGGCCATGGACACCCCTCTCCTCTCGCAAGCCGTCGGCCTAACGCGCAAAACGTCAGACCGGACGCAAAGCCGCAGCAGGAAATCAGGCGCAGGCGCTTTCGTCCTGCGAGCCGCAGCGCTATGGGGGCGACATGTCGCCCCCCGAAATCCTCGTCGACGCCCGAGGTCACCGCTGCCCGGTGCCCACCTTGCGTCTCAGGCGCGCCCTCGAGGCGGCCCCGCCGGGGGCGCGGGTGCGGCTGCTGGCCGACGACCCCCTGGCCCGTATCGATGTGCCCCACTTCGCCGCAGCGGTCGGCGCCGTGGTGATCGCCCTGGAGGCCCGCGACGGTGCGCTCAGCTTCCTGGTCGAGAAGTCAGCCTCGGACTCTGGGGGCGAAGGTCCCGTAGCAGGCTGAGGCGGCGGTGCTCGTCCAGCCGGATCTCGATCTCCGTGGCCAGGGCGCCGCCGAAAAACACCGCGTTCACGCTCCAGGACAGCCAGATCAGAAACACCACCACGGCGGTGATGGAGCCATAGGTCGCGCCAAGGTGGGCGATCTGCTCCACATAGAAGGCGCTGGCCCAGGAGGCGAACAGGCAGAGCATGGCCGCTGAAAACCCGCCACAGATCGAGGCGCGCCAATCCACGGTCCGGCGCGACATGGCGTAGCGATAGATGAGGCTCATCCCCAGGGTCAGGCCGGCGCTGGCCCAGGTCCATTCGCTGTAGAGCCAGGAGACGCCGGCCAGGGGGCGCATGTCCAGGGTGGCGGCCGCCACCCGCAGACCCAGGAACAGGGACGAGACGAGGCCCATCATGGCCGCCGCCGCCAGCAGCACCATCAGGGCCAGCAGGTTGAAGCCGACGAAACCCCGCGGGTCCGGCTCGTCATGGATGAAGGACAGGCCCGCCAGCAGGGCCTTGAAGCCGCGATGGGCGGCATAGGCGCCGATGACCAGCGCGACGCCGCTCTGGGCCGAGATGGCGTCCCGCGGCGCATGGGCCAGGCGCTCCAGCTCGGCCTGGAACAGATCGCGGGCGCCGGTGGGCATCAGCCGCGCCAGGGCTTCGGCCTGAAACTCGGCCTGGGCCGGATCGGCCAGCAGGCTGTAGGCGCCGATCAGCAGGGCCACGGCGGGGAAGATGGCGAGCATGATGAAGAACGACGTGCCGCCCACATAGAGCATCACGTCACGACCCCACAGTCGGGTCAGGGAGCGCCCGAGCGTGGATAGCCCCAGGCGCCCCGCATGAATCGGGTCCCAGCCACGCAAGCTCAAGCGGTCCAGCTCCTGGTGGATCGACATGGGCGCAGGTTGATCAAGGAATGGGAGACGGCGCAAGCGCCCCGTCAAAGGTGAGGACGCGCCCCCGGACAAGCCGGGGGCGCGCCATCGATGGGCGTGTCAGCCATCGGGTTGGCGCCGCTTCGAGGGACGGGAGAGCGCGGCGTTCAACCTGGGGGCAGTATTGAACCCGCCGGCTGAACCGCATCTGAACGGAGTTAACCCTTCCCGTTCATGGACTTACGCCGGCTCGGCCATGGCGCCGGCGTCGCGGAGCGCTGCGATGTCTAGGCTTGAGAATCCCCAGTCCGCCAGCGCCGTTTCATCGTGCGCACCGATGGCGGGCGGCGGTCCCTGAATGGCGCCAGGCGTGGCGGAGAATCGTGGCGCAGGCGCCGGCTGCACGACTCCGGACATTTCGACAAAGGTCTGCCGGGCCTGGTTGTGCGGGTGACTCGGTGCTTCATCCATGTCGAGGACCGGGGCGAAGCACACATCGGTGCCGCCCATGATCTCGGTCCATTCGTCCCGGGTCTTGCCCGCAATGACCTCGGCCAGCTTGAGCCGCAGGCCCTCCCATTCCCCGCGATCCATCTGCTTTTCGAAGGCCGGATCGGTGATGCCGGTCTTTTCAAGCAGCAGGGCGTAGAACTGCGGCTCGATGGAACCGATCGAGACCCACTTGCCGTCGCTGCACTGGTAGGTGTCGTAGAAGTGGGCCCCGCCATCCAACAGGTTGTTGCGCCGCCCGGCCGACCACATGCCCGACGCCTTGAACCCATAGAACATGGCCATCAGCGACGCCGCCCCATCGCTCATGGCGCAGTCGATGACCTGGCCCTGCCCGCTTTCCCGCGCATGGATCACCCCGGCCAGAAGGCCAAACGCCAGATAGAGGGCGCCGCCGCCAAAATCCCCCACCAGGTTCAGGGGCGGCACGGGCTTTTCCGTCGTGCCGATGGCGTCCAGCGCGCCGGTGATGGCGATGTAGTTCATATCGTGGCCGGCGGCGTGAGCATACGGGCCGGTCTGGCCCCAGCCCGTCATCCGGCCATAGACCAGCCTGGGATTGCGTTTCAGGGCGACCTCCGGGCCAAGGCCCAGCCGCTCCATGACGCCCGGCCGGAAGCCCTCGAACACCGCATCGGCGCCCTCCATGAGCTTCAGGCAGGCCTCGATGGCCTCTGGCGACTTCAGGTTCATCCCCACCGAGCGCCGGCCCCGCGCCGTGATGTCAGCCGGCGAGGCGCGCCCCTTGCCCATGCGGTCGATCCGCACGACGTCGGCGCCCAGGTCCGACAGCAGCATGCCGGCGAAGGGACCCGGCCCGATCCCGGCGAATTCGATGACCTTCAGTCCCGATAGCGGTCCCTGGCCCATGTGCGATCTCCCGTCCCTGATTTGCGTGGCGCATTTTGCAGGCAGCCTAGAGGCCGTGACGTCCCGTCAGCCAAGCCAATCGGGGCCAGGCGTCTCAGGGCAGCGACTGCCCATCGTCGATGGTGATGAGCGTCCCGGTGATCGCCCGCGCCGCCGGACCCGAAAGCATCAGTAAGGCGGCGTCGAGGTCGTCGGCCTCCATCAGCCGGCGCCGCGGGAAACCCTTGATCTGCCGCTGACCGGCCTCGGTGGCGAACCAGGCGCCGTTGATGTCGGTCTCCACATAGCCGGGGCAGAGGGCGTTGACGGCGATCCCATGCCGCGCCCATTCGCGGCCGAGGGACTTGGTCAGCATGGCGACCGCCGCCTTGGAGGCGCAGTAGGCCGGCAGGCCCGGCAGGACCGTATGACTGGCGATGGAGGCGATGTTGACGATGCGGCCCTCTCCCCGTTCGGCCACGCCGCTGTCGATCATCTGGCGGGCGGCGGCCTGGGCGCAGAAGAAGACGCCGCGGACATTGACGTCAAAGGCCTGATCCCAGGCCTCGGGGGTGAGGTCCAGCGCGCGCCCCTCCCCGCCAACGCCGGCGTTGTTGATGAGGATGGAGACCGGCCCGATCTCGGCGGCCACGGCGTCGAACAGCGGCCCGATCTCGCCGACCTTGGCCACGTCCAGGGCCCGCGCATGGGCGAGCCCGCCGGCCTCGGTGATGGCGCGGGCCTCCGATCGGAAGAGCACACGTCTGAACTCCCGTCCCGTCGTAATCTCGTATGCCGTCCTCTGCTTGCACACACCAACCA
>CALEOQ010000585.1 GCA_937910255.1 uncultured Caulobacteraceae bacterium
CCTACGTACTGTGTTCTATGTTGTTTTTTTTTTTCAAGCAGAAGACGGCATACGAGATTACGACGTGACTGGAGTTCAGACGTGTGCTCTTCCGATCTGTCTCGCTGCGCGCCAACCCCTCAGGATTTTCCAACTGCAGGTGATCGATATCGACGAAGCCTGCCACCCCCAGCATGAGCGCCAGGTCAGCGGGCCGCCGGTCGAGCCGGACGTCTTTGAAAGCGTCCATGGGCAGGGGCGCCTCCGCCACGCCCAGCTGCGCGAGTCGGGTCATGATGGCCTGGTAGCCGAAATAGGCGCCGTGCCCCGTCCAATGGGTCTCGTGCCGACTGAAGGTCTTCAGCCCCTGTCGCCGGGCCTCGATGAGCGGCGCCTCGAGGTAGAGCACCTCACCGGCCCCGGAGGCGTCTGCGAGGGCAGAGAGGAGGACCGCCGGTCGCTCGGTTTCTGGGCCTGCAAACCAGCGCGGTCCATATTCCGGATAGATGGCCTCTTTCAGCGGCGGAACGACGACCAGATAGGTCGCCCCCCGCGCCTGCAGCGCCTCGGTCCGGCCCGCCAGGACCTGCAGCCAGGCCTGCGTCTCCGGCTCGGGCATCGGGGGGTCGTTGCGCACCGCGCCCATGTGACTCCCGTTGTCATAGAAGAGCCAGCCGTCCTTCCCCACCAGCACGGAGTCCGAGCCGCTGACGCCGGCGAACAGCCGCAGTCGGTTCAGCGCGGCGATGAGATAGGGGCGGGCGGGGAACTGATCGGCCACATAGGCGTCGACGCCCTCCATGAAGCCCGAGATCTGGGAAAGGTGCTGCGGCAGGTCGGGCCTCTGCGCCAAGACCCGGTTCTCGGCGATGCCCGGTTCGGAGATGAAGGGGGGCGCAAGGAACGCGCTTACGAGGAGGACCAGGATCGTCCCGATCAGAGCCTGCCAATGCCGCCGCGACGCCGTCATGATCAGAACCGGAAATAGAGGAACGGATTCAGGGTCGAGCCGACCAGGATGCTGACGCTGAGCACGAAGCCCAAGGCCAGGAGCAGGACCGGATAGGCGTGCACCCGCCGGGTGTCGAGCGGCCCCAGGCCGTCATCCTGCTCGGCCATGGGACGCTTCAGCAGAGCCATGATCCTTGGCATCGCCGGAACCGATAGCACCGAGCCAATCACGAGGGCGGCGACGACCTCGGCGTTGAGCAGGATCGCCAGCTGCAGGTCCTGGCCCGACGGGGCCGAGACGTCCGCCATGGCGCCCAGATACTGCAGGGCGTGCGGCAGACTGTCGGCTCGGAAGAACACCCACCCCACCATCACCACGAGCATGGCGTAGAGATGCTGCACCGGCGTCGGCAGGCGCTCGAGGATGGCCCGCAGCCCGAAGCGCTCCAGGATCAGAAAGGCCCCGTGATAGAGGCCCCAGACGATGAACCGCCAGGCCGCCCCGTGCCAGAGCCCGGTCAGGAAGAAGACGATCAGCAGGTTGCGCACGGTCAGCGCCAGCCCGTGGCGGTTCCCCCCCAGCGGAATATAGACATAGTCCCGGAACCAGCTGGACAGGCTGATGTGCCAGCGCCTCCAGAACTCGGTGATGGAGCGCGACACGTAGGGATAGTCAAAGTTCTTGGGGAAGGTGAACCCCATCAGGAAGGCCAGCCCGATGGCCATGTTGGAATAGCCGCAGAAATCGAAATAGATCTGCAGGCTGTAAGCCCAGATCCCCAGCCAGGCCGTCGTGGACGCCAGCCCGGAAGGGTCCAGGGCGAAGGCATGGTCGGCCAGCGGCGCGACGGCGTTGGCCACCAGCACCTTCTGGCTGAGCCCGATGATGAAGTACTGGACGCCAAGGCCGCGGCGTTCGCTGCGGCTGCGGTCGGCGTGCATCTCATCGCGGATATCGGCATAGCGCACGATCGGCCCGGCGATCAGGTGCGGGAACATCAGGATGTAGGCGGCGAATTTCGTCGGGTCCCGCTCCACCTTGACGGCCCCACGATGGACGTCAGCCAGATAACTCACGAGCTGGAAAGTGAAGAAGGAAATGCCCAGCGGCAACGCCACATCCGGCGAGGGCGCAGGTGGCCCGGGCCACACGGCGTTGAAGTTTTCCACCAGGAAGTTGGCGTACTTGAAGAAGCCCAGCACGCCGAAATCGGCGGCGATCAGCGCCCCGAACGCCAGCTGGCGGACCCTGCGCTCAACCAGGCGCACCAGCAGAAGCGCGCCGCCATAGTTGAGGGCGATCATCGCCAGCAGCAGGAAGAGGTACGGGCCCTCCCCCCAGGTATAGAAGAAAGCGCTGCCCGTCAGGAGAACGGCCGTTCGCCAGCCGGAAACATAGTAGCCGAGCAGGAAGACGGGCAGGAAATAGAAGATAAAAATGACGGAACTAAAGACCACGCGCCCCCCGGATCGTGAGTCAGGAGGAGACCAGCGTCAGTGCACCCGACGACGTCCGTCTAGCATGGCCTTAACGGCCGCGCGACCCTTTGGCCAGGTCCGAAGGTCAGCCTTCGCCGGCTGGTTCCGGAGCCGTCAGGCCCCCCTCAGTCGGCAGCGGCAAGCGCAGGCGATAGACGCCCTTGAACTGGTTGGGGTCGGCAGGCTTGCCGTGGCGGGTGATCACCAGACGGCCTTCGCGGGCCAGGCCCACCGAGACGGTGCGCACCCGCGAGAGCCACCGATGCCAGCCCTCTGGGTCGGCCGCCCGGGCCGCCTGTTCCGGCGCTATGGATCTGTCCGGCGCCAGCGGGCTCAGGAGCTCCAAGATGGCCGCTTCGGTAGGTCTGGACAAGATCCGGAGAGCGACGGGCAAGGGAAGGGGGGAGACCTCGGGGGGCGGCGGGTCCTTAAAAAAAAAACATCACAAATACACGAGCACC
>CALEOQ010000586.1 GCA_937910255.1 uncultured Caulobacteraceae bacterium
GGCTGTAGGGTACTGTTGTGTTTTGTACAAGCGTCCGGCGCCCACCGGGACCTACCCTCTTTCCCTCCAGGAGGCCCTTCCGAGCTTCCGGTGGCGGGAAGGGGTGGACGGCGCCCGGGCCACGGCCTGGGTCGAGGGCCAGAACGCCAGGGCCAAGGCCAGGCTGGAGGGCGATCCCCGCTACGAGACCCTGCTGGCCGAGGCGCGGGCCATCTTCACCGCCCAGGACCGCATCGCCACCCCCAGCTTCCGGGCCGGCGGGGTGGACAATCTCTGGCAGGACGACGTCCATCCCCACGGCCTGTGGCGCCATGCGAGCCTGGCGTCCTACGCCGCCGGAACGCCGGATTGGGCGACGATCCTTGATGTGGACGCGCTCGCCGAGGCCGAGGACCGCAACTGGTTCTTCCAATGGGCCGAATGCCTGAAGCCCGCCCAGACCCGCTGCCTCGTGGAGCTGTCCGACGGGGGCGGTGACGCCGTCGAGATCCGTGAGTTCGACACAAACGCCAAGGCCTTCGTCGAGGGCGGCTTTACGTCCCCCGAGGGCAAGCAAAGCACCGCCTGGCTGGACGCCGACACCCTGCTGGTCGCCCGCGAATGGGTCCCCGGCGAGGTGACCGAGTCCGGCTACGCCTACGTGCTGAAGTCGCTGACCCGGGACGGGACGGCGACCGAGCTCTATCGCGGCCAGCCCACCGATGTGTCGGTCTTCCCCATCGTGCTGCGGGGCGAGGGCGGCCGGGCCGAGGCGGTGATCGCCGGGCGGGGAATCACCTTCTTCGAAAACGACTTCATGCTGCTGGGCGAGGGCGCGCCCGTCCGCCTGAACCTGCCGAAAAAGGCCGAGTACGAGGCCTATGTAAGCGGCCAGGCGGTGTTTTCCCTGCAGGAGGCCTATGGCGACCTGCCCCAGGGCGCCCTGGTGGCCTTCGACCTCGCCGCCCTCAAGGCCGACCCGGCCGGCGCCAAGGCCCAGCTGATCTTTGCGCCCGGCCCTCGCCAGGCCATCCAGGAGGTCGGCTCAACCGACAGCCGGCTGGTGGTCGCCCTGCTGGAGGACGTCAAGGGCGCGGTGGACGCCTGGGCCTTCGAGGACGGCGCCTGGACCTCGACCCGCCTGCCCCTGCCCACCGACGCCAACATCAGCCTGACCGACCTGGCCTCCGCCACCGACGCCCTGTTCGCCAAGGTCGAGGGCTTTCTTACGCCCACCAGCCTGTGGCTGGCCGATGCGGCCGCCGCCAGCGCCCGCCAGGTCGCCGCCCTCCCCGACCGGTTCGATCCCACGACCCACCTGGTGGAGCAGCACTGGGCGACCTCCAGCGACGGGGCGCAGATCCCCTATTTCGTGGTCCGCCCCAAGGCCGCCCCCCTGGACGGCCAGATCCCCACCCTGATGTACGGCTATGGGGGCTTCGAGATCGCCAAGCCGCCCATCTACATGCCCGAGGCCGGCAAGCTGTGGATGGCCAGGGGCGGCGCCTATGTGATCGCCAATATCCGCGGCGGCGGCGAGTTCGGCCCGGCCTGGCACCAGTCGGTGCTGCGCGAAAACCGCCAGCTGGCCTTCGACGACTTCGCCGCCGTGGCCCGCGACCTCACCGCCCGAAACATCACCTCAGCCGAACGCCTGGGCATCTATGGCCGTTCCAACGGCGGGGTGCTGACCAGCGTGTCGATGACCCAGCATCCGGAGCTGTGGAACGCGGTGGTGATCGAAAGCCCGCTGATCGACATGCTGCGCTATCACCGCCTGCCGGCCGGGGCCTCCTGGGTCGGCGAATACGGCGACCCGGAAGTCCCTGAGGACCGCGCCTTCATCGCCCGCTATTCGGCCTATCAGAACCTCAAGGCGGGGACCGACTACCCCGAGGCCTACATCACCACCAACACCCGCGACGACCGGGTCCATCCGGGCCACGCCCGCAAGTTCGCCGCCGCCCTGGAGGCGCTGGACGTCCCCTACATCTATTACGAGCCCGCCGCCGGCGGCCACGCCAATGACGCCGACCCCCAGCTCAACGCCGCCCGCTGGGCGCGGCACTATGTCTATCTGATGCAGCGGCTGATGGACTGAGCATCCGCCGCTTGCGGAGCAAGCCCGACCTGAGTAGGTTCCGCGCCTCGCTCAGCGGGCCTGCTTCATCCCAGGCCCCCTTGCTGGCCCTAGGAGAGGTGGCTGAGTGGTCGAAAGCACCGCACTCGAAATGCGGCGTGCCTTTACGGGCACCGTGGGTTCGAATCCCACCCTCTCCGCCACGCCCCTAAATCATTGTAAGATTTGACAAAAACGGCCCCGCGGTGGGCTCCGGCTCAGGTCGCGCGCATCCTACAGGCGGCGTCGCCGCGAGCTGCGCGGCCTCACCGCACGGCTTCAGAGGATAGCCGCTGGGCCTCCGCAATCTGCTGCGGCGTCATCAGCTTTTGGATTGCTTCCCTGTTTGTCCTCGCGTCGGCATTCCCCTGCGCAGCCGCAAGATTGTACCACTTTTAGGCCTCGACGTAGTTCTGCGGAACGCCCTCGCCATTCCTGTGCATGACACCGAGGTTGCTCTGGGCGCCGGCATGGCCCTGCGCTGCGGCAAGGCGGAACCACTTCACGGCCTCGGCGTAGTTCTGCGGAACGCCCTCGCCATTCCTGTGCATGACACCGAGGTTGTTCTGGGCGCCGGCAAAGCCCTGCGCAGCGGCAAGGTGGAACCACTTCATGGCCTCGGCGTGGTTCTGCGGCACGCCCGTGCCAAGGTAGTACATCGAACCGAGTGCGGTCTGGGCGACGGCGACGCCCTGGGCGGCGGCAAGTCGGTACCACGTCACCGCCTCGACGTAGTTCTGCGGAACGCCCTCGCCGTTCTTGTACATCGTGCCGAGAGTGAACTGGGCGCGAGCTTCGCCCTGCGCGGCGGCAAGGCGGAATTGCGCCAGGGCGACCGCATAGTTCCCAGAGGCGTAAGCCGCCACACCCCTATCGAGAGCACTCAGATCCTGCGCCGTCGCCGGCGCAGACACCAGTAGCGAGACCGCGCATGTCGCCGCTGCAATGGCCCGCAAAGCTACCCAGCCCATGTCAGCCCCCTAGCTCTTTTGGCGCGGGAAGCTTAGCAATATGGGGGACGAGCAACAATGCGCGCACTCAGTGGCGACAGTGCGTTCGGCTTAGGGGCATCCAAGCTCCTGGGGGAGGCGGCCTGAACCGAGGCCCCATGCACACCTCCGTTCGCCGGTGAGCATGGATGGCCCGGTCAAGCCGGGCCATGACGGGGGTGGGGGACGGACTACGCTCTATCACCCACATTTCCCCCACCGCGTCATGCTCGGCCCTGTGCCGAGCATCCCTCGTCGAGGCGGGCGCGAGCGTCGAGAGGGATCCTGGGCACAGGGCCCAGGATGACGTGTGGAGGGAGAACCCATGGGTGAGCGCGCCTTGAACGACAGGAGATAGGCGTTCTCTTGCAAAGGGGTCTGGATGGTGTTGGGTAGTGCTGCAGGTCACAATGTCCGACAGGCGACGAGTTTGTTTGAGCGCCCGATCCCTTCAAACCCGAGGCCTGGACACGCGCTCTCTGGCGTGATCCTCGCAACTATAATCGCTCGGTGGGGCTGGGCTCAGGACGGCGCCTGTTGCGAGCAGGCGGCGAGCGATGGACCGGCCGAATCCGCCGGTTCCGGTCGCCGCCCCGCTCAGGGTAAGCCGGTCACCACAGGGATAATCCCACGCCGGCTGCACCGTTGATGAGAACCGTACTTGTCTGTGGGACCTTCAAGGTGGCTGAGAGCTTGAAACACTGGCTCTCCCTGCTTCCAGATGTCTCGATCTATCGCTTGCCAAACCCCGTGAGGGAGGCAGAGGTGGGCCACACTGTGGCCGGTTATGCAGCATGGCTGGAGCCAAGGGTCGCGGAGGCCGACCTCGTCATTGGGCAGTCGCTTGGCGGGACGGTGGCGCTGTGCACGCCCACAAAAGCGCGCGTTGTCGCGGTTGATCCTCCACTCTCAACCGATGGCTTTGCCAAAGCGCTCCCCGCATTCATGCGGGCGGCGGAGGGACCTTTGGACTATCCCGAAATCTGGCGGTTTCTGTTCGATGTCTACGGGATTCGCCGAGAGGGTGGTCTGGAACCTCGTGACTATCATCCGCGCATCCAGGCTGGAGAGGTCATCGCCTGTACGGTGGGAAGCCTGCTCTGCGAGGGGGATGTGCGCAGACTCACCGGTGTTCGGTATGTGGAAGGGACTCACGACCTGATGGCGGTCAACCCACACGGCGTGCTGAAGGCCCTAGGTCTCGGCGCGGGCGCCGCATAGAATTGCAGGATGTCTGAAGTGGGGACAATGACCACGCCTCAGCAATGGTGATGCATGCCCATGGTCCCTGGACCCCGCCCCCAGCGCTGATCTCAGCGGAACAGTCCTCCCGCGGCCCCTCCGCTGAAGTCTCGACCACCGCCGCGGCCCCCCTCGCCCAGGTCTGGGCCGTGTTCGTGCCCATCGACCTCGCGCAGGTCTTCCCGAACGGCTCTGGCCCGATCCCCGCCGTGGTGGGGACGAGCGATCAGACGGGGCCTTGGGATGTGGTGGGCAGTGCGCGGCGGGTGCGGCTGGCCGATGGGACGTCGGTGCGCGAGGAGATCCTGGCCAGCGAGCCCTGCGACGGGGCGGCGCCGCGTGAGGGCCGCGCCCGGTTCGCCTATCGGGTGGACGAGTTCACCGGCCCGCTGGCGGCCCTGACCACCGCGGCTTTTGGCGAATGGAGCTTTGTCGAGACCGCGCCGGACCGGACGCAGATCACCTGGCGCTACAGGTTTACGCCCCGCTCGGCCCTGATGACGCCGCTGCTGTCGGCGCTGATCGCGCTCTTCTGGCGGACCTATATGCGCCGGGGGATCGAGAATGTGCGGCGCCTGGGGGAGGCGGGTTGAACCGAGCCCCATGCACACCTCCGTTCGCCGGTGAGCATGGATGGCCCGGTCAAGCCGGGCCATGACGGGGGTGGGGGACGGACTACTATCTCCCCACACTTCCCCCACCGCGTCATGCTCGGCCCTGTGCCGAGCATCCCTGTCGAGGGCAGGCGCAAGCGTCGAGAGGGATCCTGGGCACAAGGCCCAGGATGACGCGGGGAGGGAGAGGCGGCGCTTCAGGGGCGCGCCAGGGCGGGCCGCCCTTCGTGGCCCCTCTTTGCCTCTCGCGCCCCCTCGGCCGCCCCGACTTAACCGCAGATTCGGACTTCCATGCCCATGATCGCCGTCTGGGTTGTCGGGGTCTTCGCGTGCGAGCAGCTGTTCTTTCCGCCCTGGCCGTCAGCCCGGCGCCTGACCTGTTCATCGCCCAGCTGGAGCAGGCGCGGGCGCAGATCGAGACGCGGTTCGCCAGCGCCGGCGAGCAGCTGGCCCAGTCCCTGGAGGTGGTCAGCGGCCTGGTCGGCGGCCTGGACACCCTGCGCCAGGCGCTGAGTTCGGACTCCGTCTCGCGCACCACCGAGGATCTGCAGCAGACCGCCGAGGCGCTCAATGGATTGCCGGCGGTCCAGGATCAACGGCTGAGCCAGCTCGACCAGCTGCAGCAGGCCAGCGGCCGCCTGCGCAGCCATGTGGACGACATGCGCCAGCTGCTGCGATACCTGCGGGTCTTCGCCCTCAATGTGAAGATCACCGCCAGCACGACCACCAACAGCTGGCAGGAATTCGCCGGTTTCGCCGATGCCATGTGCGAACAGATCGACATGGGCGGCGGCCTGCTGAAGGACTTCGCCGAGACCCTGGACACCCTGACCGTTCAGCTGGACGGCGCGCTGGACTTCGAGAAGGCGCTGACGGCGCAGTACCGCACCCTGCTGCCGGCCGTGCCCCAGCGTCTGGCCACCAACGCCTCGGCCATCGGCGTGCACCACGCCAAGATCGCAGAAGTCGCCGCCTCGGTGGCCGCCGTGGCCCGCGACATCCAGAACAAGGTCGGCGGCGCCCTGATGGCCCTGCAGATCGGCGACATCACCCGCCAGCGGATCGAGCACGTGCAGTTCGGCCTGGGCGTCATCCGCGACCTCGACGCCGCCGGCCTCTCGGCTGAGGCCCGCGACCGGCTGGAGCGCCGCCTCCTGCACATGCTGGCCGAGCAGGCGGCCGACACCGCGGCCGATTTCCAGGCCGAAGCCCTGAAGGTCGCCCAGAACCTGGCCGGCCTCGCCAACGACACCGACAAGATCACCGTCTTCCACGCCCTGATGGACGCCGACGGCGACGGCGAAGGCCTGCGCGACCTGGAGGCCAGCGTCAGCCAGGCCCGCGGCCTGGTGGGCGACGTGCAGGCGGCCACCGCCAACGCCAGCCAGATCGCCCACAATACGGTGGAGACCATCGCCATCCTCGAGCAGCGCGTGGACGTCATCCATCTGGTCAAGCGCGACATCCAGCAGATGGCGATCAATTCGAGCCTGCGATGCGGCCGGCTGGGCGAGGTGGGCAAGCCGCTGAACGTCATCGCCCTGGAGCTGACCAACCACGCCGGTCGCCTCGAAGAGGCGGCCGACCACACCCTGGAGGCCCTCGACGCCCTGGCCGGCGTGGCCGCGGGGATGGAGCCGGACGCCGCCGCCCAGGGCGGCGGCGACGCCATGGCCGAGCGTCTGGACGGGGCGGCGGCTCAGCTGCGCGCCGCCGCCGACATTGTCGAACGCGACCTGGCCGGCATGTCCGACCAGAGCGAGCTGGCGGCCCGGGCCCTGGGGGCCGCAGCCGACCACCTCGGCCGGCAGGGCGCCCTGGGCGACGCCGTCCAGGCCACCGCCCTGGCCCTGGCCCAGGCGGCGGGACCACGGGTCGAGGACATCGACGACATCCAGGATCTGGTGGTTGCGGCCATGGCGACCATCGGCGCCCGCTACACCATGGCCCGGGAGCGGACCATCCACGCCCTGCACGCGCCGCAGGTCGCAGACGCGGCGCCGGCCAGCGCCCCGCCGGTTAATGACGACGCGCTGCTGGAGGCCGCCCTCTTCTGAGGCGGCCGCCGCTCAGCGCGCGGCGTCGACGGCCATGATTTCGCGGGCGATCTGGTCCAGGGCCAGGACCTTCTGGGCGCCGCCGCGACCGATGGCCTCCTTGGGCATGCCGAACACGATCGATGTGGCCTCGTCCTGGGCCACGGTGACGGCGCCGGCCTCTTTCATCTCCAGCAGGCCGCGGGCCCCATCATCGCCCATGCCGGTCATGATCACGCCCATGGCGTTGGCCCCGGCCGCCCGGGCGGCCGAGCGGAACAGCACGTCCACCGAGGGGCGGTGGCGTGACACCGGAGGGCCCATCCGCACCGAGACGTGGTAGCGCGCGCCCTGGCGCTCCAGCAGCATGTGCCGGTCGCCGGGCGCGATCAGGACATGGCCACGCAGCACCGGATCGCCGTCCTGCGCCTCCTTGACCTCCACCTCGCACAGGGTGTTCAGGCGCTTGGCGAAGGCGGCGGTGAAGCTTTCGGGCATGTGCTGCACGACGATGATGCCCGGCGCATTGGCCGGCAGCACTTCGAGCACGGCCCGCAGCGCCTCGGTCCCGCCGGTGGAGGCGCCCAGGCAGGCGACCATCTCGGTGGTGTGGGCCATGGCCCGGGGCCGCGGCGGCGGCAGCATGGCGTCGGCCGTCAGCTTCTGGGCCGGCTCGTGGGCGGACCGCGCCGAGCGCCGGGCGCCCAGCCTGGCCTTGGCCGCGGCCTTGACCACGTCGCAGATCCGGTCGGCCTCCTCGGCCAGGAAGTCAGCGGCGCCGATTTTCGGCTTCAGGATGATGTCGACCGCCCCGGCGTCGAGGGCCTGCATAAGGGTTTCGGAGCCGGCCTCGGTCAGGGACGAGCACATCACCACCGGGATCGGCCGCTGGGACATGAGCTTGCGCAGGAAGGTGATGCCGTCCATCCGCGGCATCTCGACGTCCAGGGTGATGACGTCGGGAACCTCCTCCTGGATGCGTCGCGCGGCGACGAACGGGTCGGAGGCGACGCCGATCACCTCGATGTCCCGATCGGCCGAAAGGATCGCCACCAGCGTCTGGCGCACGCTGGCGGAGTCGTCGATGACGAGAACCCGGACCTTGGACATGGGGCGCCTCAGTGCTTCCGGAACACGGTGTTGGCCACGGCGGCCACCGGCAGATCGACGCCGGTGATGCTCTCGGAATGGCCGATGAAGAGATAGCCGCCCGGGCGCAGGTGCCGGCACAGACGCTGCAGCACCCTCGCCTGGGTCGCCTTGTCGAAATAGATCATGACATTGCGGCACATGATGATGTCGAAGGGCTCGCCCACGGCGTAGGCCTCGTCCATCAGGTTGAGCCGCCCCAGGGTCAGTCGGGCCCGCAGGCTGGGATGGATGCGGATGTCGCGGCGCCGGGGATCGTTCGGCGTCATCACGAACCGCCGGCGCAGCTCGGCCGGCACCGGGGCGACCATTTCGGCGGGGTAGACGCCGCGCTGGGCCGTGGCCAGCACCTCGGTGCTGAGATCGGTGGCGAGGATGGCGAAGTCGGGGCCGCCGGTGCTGTCGAGGTGGTCCTGCATGACCATGGCCATGGTGTAGGGCTCGGCGCCCGTCGAGCAGGCGGCGCTCCAGGTGCGGATCTTTCGCCGCCCGGCCGCCGTCAGCTCCGGCAGGGCCGTCTGCGCCATGAACTCGAAATGGCGCGGCTCGCGGAAGAAGTCGGTCTTGTTGGTGGTGACGACGTCGATCAGATGGATGGTCTCGGACTCGAGCCCGTCCTCTTTGAACAGATAGTCGCAATAGCTGTCGAAGGTGGTCCGCCCGGTGGTGCGCAGGCGCCGACGAAGCCGGCCCTCCAGCATGGTGCGCTTGGAGGACGGCATCTTGATGCCGCTATAGTCATAGATGAACCGGGCCAGGCGCTCGAAATTCCGGGCGCTCATATGGTCTTCGACGGGCAAGCCTTTTGGTCGGGCGACGGCGGACACGGGAATTCTTCCTTTGGGCCCTCGCGGCTCAGGCCGCGTGGCCGAGATCGGCGGTGGCGAGGGCGGCGGCTTCGTTGGACGACAGGAGCCGGGCGAGATCGACCAGCACCACGAAGCCGTCCTCGCGGCGCACCACGCCGGAGATGTATTCAGATCTCCACCTGACGCCGATGTCCGGCGCCGTCTCGATCTGGTCGCGCCCAAAGGGCGCGACCTCAAACACGCGATCGGTGAACAGGCCGAGGCTCAGCACGCGGTCCTCCAGCGGAATGTCCACCACGAGGATGCGGGTATTGTCCGTCGGCGTGGCCGGGGCCATGCCCAGACGCATCCGCAGATCCATGGTCGGCACCCCGCGGCCCCGCACATCGGTCAGGCCCAGAAGATAGGCCGGACCATTGGGGATCTTGAACGGCGCCTGATAGTCCAGGATCTCCCGCACCAGGGTCACCGGGGCGGCGAAGACCTCGTCGCCCAGGCTGAAGGTGACGTACTGAGCCTCGTCGGCGGCCATCAGGCGGACTCCCGGAAGTCGAGGTCCTCGGCGTCATGCCCGCCGACCGCCATGTCGAGGGCGAAGCCCTTAGATCGGAAGAGCGTCGCGTAGGGAAAGCGGGTAGATCCCGGTGGCGGCCGGACCATTAAAAAAAACAAGCC
>CALEOQ010000587.1 GCA_937910255.1 uncultured Caulobacteraceae bacterium
CCGGCACTGTGTGCTGTGCACGTGACGGACGGCTTGCGTAGTTCACCAGGTACTGTCTTTTTTTTTTCAAGCAGAAGACGGCATACGAGATTACGACGTGACTGGAGTTCAGACGTGTGCTCTTCCGATCTGGCCGCGGCGGGCCTGCGACAGTCACCGACGCCAATCTGGTCCTGGGCCGCCTCGATCCCCGCCGCTTCCCCGCCGTCTTCGGGCCCCGGAACGACGCGCCGCTCGACGTCGCCGCCGCCCGCGCGCGCCTGGAGACCCTGGCCCAGGCCATGGGCGTCCCCAGCGCCGAAGCCGCCGCCGAAGGCTTCATCGCCATCGCCGTCGAGCAGATGGCCCTGGCGATCCGCCGCATCTCCACCGAACGCGGCTTCGACCCGCGCGAGCACGGGCTGGTGGCCTTTGGCGGTGCGGCGGGCCAAGTGGCCTGCCAGGCGGCGGAGGCCCTGGGAGTCACTCGCGTGCTCTGCCCCCGCTTCGGCAGCCTGCTGTCGGCCTACGGCATCGGCCAGGCCCAGGTCAGCGCCCTGCGGCAGGCGGGGTTGGAGACGCCGCTGGACGCGGCCGGCCTCGCCGCAGCTGAAGCCATCGCGGGTCGACTCACCGACCAGGCCCGCAGCGACCTGAAGGCCCAGGGCGCAGACGTCGGCGCGACACAGATCACCCTTCGCCTGCGCTATGACGGGGCCGATGCGGAGCTTCCGGCCGCGCCAGGCCCCGTCATGGCGGTGCGCCAGACCTTCGAAGCCGCCCACCAGCGCCTGTTCGGCTTCATCGAGGCCGAACGTGCCATCCTGATCGCCAGCGTCGAGGCCGAGGCCACCGCCCGCGGCGCCGACGGGGCCGCGCTCGCCTCCGCTGGCGTAGCGTCGGGGCCAAGCGCCCCGGCGACCTTGGCCGCCTTTGTCGTCGATGGCGCGCCGCAACAGGTCCCGGTGATCGAGGCGAGCGCCCTGGTCCAGCAGGACGGACCGGCCCTGATCGTCCGCGACGACACCCAGATCGCCGTCCTGCCGGGCTGGCGCGCCGTGGCGCGGGCCGACGGTCTGATCGAGCTTGAGCGACAGGGGCGAGCTAGCGCTGGCCTCGGCCTGGCCGAGGCGGACGACGTCGATCCGATCACCCTGGAGCTGTTCAACCGCCGCTTCATGGGGGTGGCCGAGGCCATGGGCGCGGCCCTCGAGCGGACGGCCCATTCGGTGAACATCAAGGAGCGCCTCGACTTCTCCTGCGCCTTGTTCGATCCCGATGGCGGCCTGGTGGCCAACGCCCCGCACATGCCCGTCCACCTGGGCTCCATGGGCGCCAGCGTGCGCGCTGTGCGCGACCGTCACGCCCAGCTTCGCCCCGGCCAGGCCTTCGCCCTGAACAACCCCTATGCCGGGGGCACCCACCTGCCGGACATCACGGTGGTCATGCCGATCTTTGTCGGCGAGGACCAGGCGCCCAGCTTCTATGTCGCCGCCCGCGGCCATCATGCGGACATCGGCGGGATTCAGCCCGGCTCCATGCCGCCCTTTTCCACAACCATCGCCGAGGAGGGCGTGCTGCTGGACGCCCTGCCGATCATGCAGGACGGCCGGTTCCTCGAGGCTGCGGTGCGCGCCGCCCTGGGCGCTGGTCCCTGGCCCGCGCGGGCGCCCGACCGCAACATCGCCGACCTGAAGGCGCAGATCGCCGCCTGCCGCGCCGGCGGCGAGGCGGTGGCGGCCATGATCGCAGCCTTCGGCGCCGCCCTCGTCACCCGCTACATGGGTTTCGTCCAGGAGAACGCCACGGCGGCCGTGCGCCGCGCCCTGGGGCGTCTGACCGACGGCCACGCCGACCTGCCCATGGATGGCGGCGGCCGGATCGTCGTGCGCACGTCGGTGGATTCCGCCGAGGGCTCCGCCACCCTGGATTTCCGCGACAGCGCTGACCAGTTGGGCTCCAATTTCAACGCCCCGGCCTCCATCGTCGATGCGGCCGCCCTCTATGTGTTCCGCACCCTGGTGGACGACGACATCCCCCTCAACGCCGGATGCCTGGCGCCCCTGAATATCCTCACGCGGCCGGGCTCCATGCTCGATCCCGCCCCAGGGGCCGCCGTGGTCGCCGGCAATGTGGAGACGAGCCAGCATGTGGTCGACGCCCTCTATGCCGCGCTCGGCGTCATGGCCTGCGCCCAGGGCAGCATGAACAACTTCACCTTCGGCGACGCGACCCGGCAGTACTACGAGACCATCTGCGGCGGCGCCGGCGCGAGCGCCGGGCACGACGGGGCCAGCGGCGTCCACACCCACATGACAAATTCGCGGCTGACGGATCCTGAGATCCTG
Organism: uncultured Caulobacteraceae bacterium; assembly: GCA_937910255.1. Taxonomy (GTDB): domain Bacteria; phylum Pseudomonadota; class Alphaproteobacteria; order Caulobacterales; family Caulobacteraceae; genus Phenylobacterium. Next base: position 2,328 of record CALEOQ010000587.1, read on the forward strand.
GAGCGCCGCTATCCGGTCCGCCTCGAAACCTTCGCGCTTCGGCCAGGCTCCGGCGGCGACGGCGCCAGGCGGGGCGGCGACGGGGTGATCCGGCGACTGCGGTTCCTGAGCCCCATGGAGGCTGCGCTGCTCTCCACCCGCCGAACCCACGCCCCGCAGGGCCTGGCCGGCGGGGGCCCTGGGCAGCCCGGCCGGCAGGCTTTGATCACCGCGGCCGGCGAGGTAAAGGACCTGCCGGGCTGTTTTTCCATTCAGGTCGAGCCCGGAGACGCCATTGAGATCCAGACGCCCGGGGGCGGGGGATACGGATCGGCGCCGGCCGACTGACCAGATCTTCGAGGTGACCCTCCGTGATTTCCCCGCTCCTGTTCGCCCTGGCCCTCCTGGCGCAAGACGCCGACGCCGCCGAAGCCATCGCCGCGGCGCCCCCTGAAGCGGCCGCCGAGACCGTCGAAGCGGCCTTTCCGCCGGGCGCGCCTCGGGACCCCTATGGGCTGGTGGCCTGGTGCTATGGCGCCCTGTCGGCCCACAAGGGGCTGCGCGACCAGGTGATGCCGGAAGTCACCCGCATCGAGACCACCTTCCGTCGACCGGGCTCGTCCCTGGAGGACGATCTCCAGGTCTATGACGAGCTCGACGAACTGAGCGCCCAGAATCTCGCCCTGTTCAGCCGCGCCATGGAGGCGGCCGAAAAGGCGAGCCCGCGGCCGATCAACGCCCATGGCGCTGACGCCATCCGCCGGGGCCGCATCACCTGGAGCCGGGCGGGCGATCTGCCCAAGGCGCGTCTGGCCCAGGAATGGATGAGCTGGACCCTGCCGGCCCAGATCGGAAGAGCACACGTCTGAACTCCAGTCACGTCGTAAGCTCGTATGCCGGCTGCTGCTTGCAAAAAAAAAACCTCAAGTCACGTCATAACCTTTATTCCCGTCTTCTCCTCATCACCCTACTCTCCACGACTCTCACCTGCTGCTCACC
>CALEOQ010000588.1 GCA_937910255.1 uncultured Caulobacteraceae bacterium
GGCGTGGTGGTTTTTTTTGTGAGTGTGACGGCGACCCCCGAGGTCTACCCCCTTCCCCGCCCCGGCGCTCTTCCGATCTGCGACCCCCCGACAGGGGGCGCGGCGCCGGACGCCCCCGTCGAAGGCCCGCCCCTGGCGGCTGATCCGGCGGCGCCCACATGACCGTCAGCGCCCTGACCCGGCCGGGCGAGCGGGACCGCCTGGTCGTCAAGTTCACCCAGATCGACTGGACCTTCGTCATCGCCCTATGCCTGCTGGCGGGCACCGGGTCGCTGATGATGTTCTCGGTGGCCGGCAGTTCGTGGGAGCCCTGGGCCGGGGCGCACCTGTTCCGCTTCGGCTTCTGTCTGATCCTGATGATCGCGCTCGCCCTGTTCGACATCCGCGTCTGGTTTGCGCTGGCCTATCCGATCTATGGCCTGGGCCTGGCCCTGCTGGTGGCGGTGGAGCTGTTCGGCGACACCCGCATGGGCGCCACCCGTTGGCTGGACCTGGGTTTCATGAGCTTCCAGCCGTCCGAGGTGATGAAGGTCGGCATCGTCCTGGCCCTGGCCCGCTTCTATCACGGCGTCTCGGCCGAGAACGCCCGCCTGTCCTGGTGGCTGCTGATCCCAACGCTCATGATCGGCGCGCCGGTGCTGTTGGTGGCCCACCAGCCCGACCTCGGCACGGCCATGCTCATCGCGCTCACGGGGGCGGTGATCGTGGTGCTGGCCGGACTGTCCTGGCGGATCATCGGCGCAGCCGTGCTGGCCTTCGTCGTGGCCGTGCCGCCCATGGTGATGTTCGTGATGCACGACTATCAGCGCAAGCGGGTGCTCACCTTCCTCAATCCCGAAAGCGATCCCTCGGGCTCGGGCTATCACATCCTGCAGTCGAAGATCGCCCTGGGCTCCGGCGGCTTCTTCGGCAAGGGCTATGGGCTGGGCTCGCAGAGCCAGCTCAACTTCCTGCCCGAGAAGCACACCGACTTCATCTTCGCCACCCTGGCCGAGGAGTTCGGCTTCCTGGGCTGCGCCTCGGTGCTGGCCATCTTCGCCGCGGTGATCTTCATGGCCCTGCGCACCGCAGCCCTGGCCCACAGCCACTTCGGCCGGCTGGCCGCCTCAGGGGTGACGGCGACCTTCACCCTCTATGTGCTGATCAATGGGGCCATGGTCATGGGCCTGGCGCCGGTGGTGGGCGTGCCCATGCCGTTGCTGTCCTATGGCGGCACCGTCATGCTGACCGTGATGATCGGCTTTGGCCTGGTCCAGTCGGTGCGGGTGCACCGCTATACCGAGGTCACCAGCGGCAAGGGCGCCTTCGTCTAGGATCGAGCGCCCGACAAGGCTAGCGCCCCACCAGGGCCTCGTCGGTGGCCCGCACCAGGGCGTCGACCACCCCAGGCTCGGTGGAGGCGTGGCCCGCGTCCCAGACCACGTCGAGCCTCGCCTCGGGCCAGGCGCGGCTGAGCCGCCAGGCCGCATCCATCGGCGTCACCACATCGAACCGGCCCTGGACGATCCAGCCGGGAATGTCGCGAATCTTGGCGACATTCTTCAAGATCCAGTCGTCTTCCGGGAAGAAGCCCTTGTTGACGAAGAAGTGGCACTCGATCCGCGCAAAGGCGATGGCGAAGTCCACCTCGTTGAACTTTGACGGCCGCGCCTCCGGGCCGCGAATGGAGATGGTGTCTCCCTCCCACTGGCTCCAGGCGGTGGCGGCTTCGGACTGCACCCGGCGGTCGGCATGGACCAGCCGGCGGTGATAGGCCCCCATCAGGTCGCCGCGCTCATCCTCGGGGATGGGCGCCAGGAACCGCTCCCAGGCGTCGGGGAACAGCATCGAGGCGCCGTTCTGGTAGAACCAGCCCAGTTCGCGCTGCGTCAGCAGGAAGACCCCGCGCAGGACCAGGCCGTCGACCCGGTCGGGATGGGTGATGGCGTAGGCCAGCGCCAGGGTCGATCCCCAGGAGCCGCCGAACACCGTCCACTTCTCCACCCCCAGCTTGACCCGCAGCCGCTCGATGTCGGCGATCAGGGTCCAGGTGGTGTTGTGCTCCAGCCGCGCATTGGGGTGCGAGCGACCGCAGCCGCGCTGGTCGAACAGGGCCATGCGCCACTTCGTCGGGTCGAAAAACCGCCGCATGGTGGGATTGATCGCCCCGCCGGGGCCGCCGTGCAGGATCACACAGGGCTTTCCGTCCGGGTTCCCGCACTCCTCGTAATAGACCTCGTGCTCGCTCTCGGTCTTGAGCCAGCCGTGGGCGAAGGGCTCGTTTTCCGGAAAGAGCCCGCGGCGCTGGCCATAGGCGGAGACGGCGGTGGAGGGGGAGGGACGGTCCATCCGGCTATTTACGCCCGGAAACGCCGCCGCATCCAGTCGATGATGTGCCCGTTTACCGCATCAGGCTGCTCCTGCTGCGTCCAATGCCCGGAGTCGGTCACCAGGACCTTCTCCAGGTCCGAAATATGGTCGCCCATCTTGTCGGCCATGGAGGGGGGAAGGACCGCATCCTTCTCGGCCATGATCATCAGGCAGGGGATGTGGTCGATCCGCGTGGGCAGGTCGGCGCCGTTCTCCCAGTTGCGGGTGAAGTTGCGATACCAGTTGATCCCGCCGGTGAAGCCGCTGTGCTCGAACAGGGCCACGAAGACGGCCATCTCCTCGGCGCTCAGGAACTGGTTGGCGTCCGTCGCCGGATCGTAGGCCGCCAGGGCCTGGGCGAAGGCGAAGCTCGAGCCGCCTTCCTTCTTCTCGCCCGCCTCGCGCAGGGCGGCGGGCTTGCGCATGAAGAAGGCCATGGTCTTGGCCACGTCGGCGGCCAGGGCCCGGTCGGGCTCATCCGGGGTCTGGAACCAGACGATGTACATGTCCGGCCCATAGATCTGGCGAAACAGCGAGATGGGCTCGGCCGGATAGCGGGGCAGGAAGGGGGTGTTGAGGCCGATGACCCCGGCGCAGCGCTCCGGGTGCATCAGCGGCATCTGCCAGACCACGAAGCCGCCCCAGTCGTGGCCGCAGAACACCGCCTTCTCCAGGTCCAGGTGATCCAGCAGAGCCACCAGGTCGCCGGTCAGGTGCGCCATGTCATAGTCGGCCACGGCCGCCGGGCCGGTGGTCAGGCCATAGCCCCGCTGGTCCGGCGCGATGACGTGGTAGCCGGCCCCCGCCAGGGCCGGGATCTGGTTGCGCCAGGAAAAGGCGGTTTCCGGAAAGCCGTGGCACAGCACGATGGCCGGACCGTCCTTGGGGCCGGCCTCGTAATAGGCCATCTCGATCTCGTTCACCTGAGCGGTCTGCACGGGCGGCATCAGGGTCTTCAGGGCCGGCGGCAGGGCGGGGGACATGGGGGGCTCCAGGGCGATCAGGTTTGGGCGAAAAGTGGGCCGATAACCCAGAGGAAGGCAAGTCCAGGGCTTTCCCTGTGGGCGTCATCCCCTAGATAGGGGCATGACCAAAGTCCAAGCCGCCGCCCCGGTCCCCACCCCCTGGGGGCTCGTGATCCTGTTGGGCGCGCTGACGGCCTTTGCGCCCATGTCCATCGACATGTACCTGCCCAGCCTGCCGGCCATCGGCCAGTCGCTGGGGGCCAGCGCCGCCCAGACCCAGACCACGGTGGCGGCCTTCTTCGCCGGCATGGCCATTGGCCAGTTCATCTATGGGCCGGCGTCTGACCGGTTCGGACGGCGCGGGCCGATCCTGGCCGGGATCGCGGTCTATCTGGCCGCCACCGTGGTCTGCGCGCTTTCGACCTCGCCCGAGATGCTGATCGCCGCTCGCTTCGTCCAGGCCCTGGGCGGCTGCGCCGGCGGGGTGGTGGCCCGGGCCATCGTGCGCGACCGCTTCGACCACACCGAGACGGCCCGGATGCTGTCGCTGCTGATGCTGATCATGGGCATTGCGCCGATCGTGGCGCCCCTGCTGGGTGGGCTGGTCCTGCAGGTGGCGGGCTGGCGAGCCATCTTCTGGGTGCTGGTGGTCTTCGCCCTGGTGGTCGGGGCCTTCGCCCTGTTGCGCCTGGAAGAGAGCCGGTCGGAGGCCACCGCCGTCCAGGCGCGGGCCGAAAACCCCTTTGCCGCCTTTCGCGCCCTGCTGCGCCAGCCACGGCTGGTGGGCTACGCCCTGGCCGGCGCGCTGAACGGGGCGACGCTCTTCACCTATATCGCCGCCTCGCCGGTGCTGCTGATCGAGGTCTATGGCATCTCCTCGGCCAATTTCGGCTGGGTGTTCGGGCTGAACGCCGCCGGCGTCATCGGCGCCAGCCAAGATCGGAAGAGCGTCGTGTAGGGAAAGAGTGGAGATCTCGGTGGTCGCCGTATCATTAAAAAAAAAAATAGCCGACCAACCACCAAGCCACACGCTCTAGAGGAAGCTCAACCTCCCACCCCGCACCGCC
>CALEOQ010000589.1 GCA_937910255.1 uncultured Caulobacteraceae bacterium
CAACGACCTGCCGGCCAGTCGTCTCAACGAGTTGTTGCCCTGGAACTGGACGCCCACGGCGCTTGCCGCCTAAGCCACTTCCCGGCGTTTCACAGCCTAGCCGCCGCGGTCCTCACCGGATGCGTACGATCAACCAACTTCCCGCCGTGCTGCTGGAGCGTGGAATCACGCTGGCCAAAGGTCGCGCCGTCCTCATGCGTCGGCTTGAAGAGGTTGGCTCTGAAGGCTTGGCGGTCAGCGACCGCACCCGCAGGCTTGTGGAGGACCTGCTCGAGGAGTGCGACGGCCTGAGTAGGCGAATCAAAGCCTATGATGACGAACTCGCCGCAGTTGTCCGCAGCGACGAACAGGCGCGTCGGCTTTCCAGCATCCCTTGGGTGGGCGTGATCAACGCCACCGCTTTGCTCGCCGCCGTGGGCGATGGCAGCGCCTTCGCCAAAGCCCGCGATCTGGCGTCTTGGCTCGGCCTTACGCCCCGCCAGCACTCCACCGGAGGCAGGACCCGGATGCTCGGCATCAGCAAGCGGGGAAATCGATATCTGCGAAAGCAGCTGATCGATGGCGCCAGGGCGACGCTGCCGCATCTTGCCGCTAAACCTAACGCGATGGGCGCCTGGCTGCAGCAGCTGCTGGCGAGATCGCACCCCAACGTCGTGGTCGTGGCTCTGGCCGCCAAGCTGGCGCGCATCGTCTGGGCGGTGTTACGACGAAACGCGCTCTTCGACCACGGCGCCGTCGCGGCAGCCTGATCAACACAACTGCGGCGGCGCTCCACGCCACCGCTCCCGAAGTCTGCGTGAGGTGAAAGCACAGATGGCATAACGGTCAAACCGGCGGACTGGAGATCCTGATCCTAAATGCGGCGCTGGTCACCGAGGCTTTTATGAGGACCCGGGACGCGCGGATATCCATCTTGGCCAGGGCTCGACCCTGAGACCGGATACGTTGTTGCAGACCGCTGACGCCATCTAGCGAACACCCCTTGCGGACGGGGCGGGCCTACGTTTTTAGGATATCGCGCTCCATCCGAAGCCGGTCGTTCTCGCGCTTCAGCCGAGCGTTCTCCGCAGCCAAATCAGACGGCGACGGGGCCACCGCCTGCGTACTGGGGCGCCGCGGCGTCCCCGTCGCCTGCGCTCCGAACTGCATCATCCATCGTCGAAGCACCGGGTCTCGCGGAGACCCAACTCCCGGACCACCTCACCAACCGACAGGCCGCTCGAGGCCACACGATCAACAGCCTCCCGCTTGAAGGCCTCCGGAAACACCCGGCGCGTACCACTCATCTGACACTCCTCTCCAGCTCCGAAAAGCTAGCATGGGTGTCCACCAAAACGAGGGAGGATCATGCCAGAACCGTCACGCATCCGCGCCAATTTGGTCACTCGACGCTGGCACGGTCTTTAACTCATCATACCGGTCGCACAGGCGCCGTCAGCGATCGCTTGATCCTCCGCTTCCGCCGGTGCCTGGGCAAGTGGGGCAATCGATGTCCTGTTCAGCGTTTATCGAACCCAGGACGGCCTCGATGGCGGCGAACAGCTGGTGTGCTTCGACCGGTTTGTTGACAAAGGCCTGCATTCCGGCGGATCGACATTGGTCGACGTGGTCGACGTGGTCGACGGCCGAAGACGCCGTCAGCGCGACAACGGGTGTGTTTCGATTCATCCCGTTCGAACCTCTTAGTCGCTTCACTGCTTCCACGCCGCCCATTACCGGCATGTTCATATCCATTAGCACGACATCGAATTCGTTGATCGACAAGAGTTCCAAGGCGGCCTGACCGTCTTTGGCGGTGACAATCCGGCCGCAGAAAGGCCGCAACATCAGACTAAACGCTTTGCGATTGATCTCATGATCGTCGACTATCAAGACCCTGAGATCCATGCTGGGCGCTACCGGTTGCTCGCAATCCTCCCGCTCGACGGCCCCCTCAAGCCTCGTGTGCGGTAGTCGCAATGAAAAGGTGGTGCCGTCGCCTGCGAGGCTTTTCACCGTCAGGTCCCCACCCATGAGCTTCGCTAGCTGCCGACTGATGTTCAGTCCAAGCCCGGTGCCGCCATGCGTACGAGCCGTGCTCGCCTCCAGTTGCTCAAATGCGTTAAAGAGGCGTTCGAGCTGGCGGGGGGGTATTCCAGGTCCAGTGTCAGTCACCTCGACCTGCAGGAATTCCCCATGGGGTTGCGTAGAAGTTATGGCGCACCGCAACTGCGCCATCGTCGGTGAACTTTATTGCATTCGAAAGCAGATTGTTGAGAATCTGTCGAAGTCGGAAGGGGTCACCCCGAGCCCAGCCAAGGCTGGGCCCAGTCTCCAGTTGGAGTGAAATCCCCTTCTTGCGCGCCGCGGCGGACCAGAATTTTAGGGTGTCTTCCACCAGTGACTGAAGGTCATAGGGGACCTCTTCAATCGTCAGTCGGCCCGCTTCTATCTTGGACATGTCGAGTAGGTCGTTGAGCAGGCTGTTCATCATACGGGCGGAGTCAAGGATGAGGCGTGCGCTTAGACGATCGCAAGCGCTGCGTGACCGACCCTCTAGTTCGGCCGCGCCTGCCAGAACGGCGCTGAGTGGCGTGCGAAGTTCATGGCTGACCATCGCTACAAAGGCCGACTTTGCGGCGGTGGCGGCTTGCGCTAGCGCCTTGGCCTCACGCTCGGCCGCCAGGGTATTCTGATAGAGGCGCCAGGCCAACAGTGCAGCTGTAATGTTCAACCCCGCCGTCATAGCAAAGGCGGCAGCTTGACCGGGCGACGCGCCGAGAGGCATGGCGAGCAGAGATAGAACGATAAAGTAACCGATCTGCGGCAGGAGGGCGGCAACGAATACCGGGCGACAACCGACGCTGGTCAGAACGGCGTTCAGTATCGCGCCGGACACCCACAGCGCGCCGCAGGCCGCTCCCCAGGGTCCGCCGAAAACGGCCGCGACGATGCCAACCGAACCGAAAATCACTCCATTGACCGCCACAACCGCAAGGGCTGCGGTCCGCCAGCGCGTGTGCGCCATCCGTTGCTGAATCAGTGCGCGGGGAAAGACCCACACTTCAATCGCTTGTAACAGGAAGTAGCCGATCACCCCCGCCATCACGGTCATGAAGGAGCCTGTGAACACAGCGTCTACTGGAGCGACAATCGCTGGCAAAAGCAGGCGCATGGCGATTTGTCGCCGGCGGGTCGAAAGAACTGCAGCGAACTGTTGATGGCTTTCCAACTGAAAATTCGCCCTTCGCGTCGCCCAGTCGCCCATTACAGAATTGTAGCGCACGACGGTACTTGTACCACGACGGTACGTGTACATTACTCTATACTTGATTAATTGCGCCGGGAATTGCGGACTTCGCTTGGTAACGGCCGCAATGCTGGGCTCAAACGACGGGCGACCCTAAAAAGAGCGCTCAGGGTTTGACCTGGGAACCCCGGCGCTCCGCTGGCCGCGGTGGCTCGCGATCACCGAGTAATCCTGTAAGGTACGCCTGTGCGGTACGATTGAGAACGGTTGCCTCCCTTGAATGCGCTCATTGACCTCGGGCAGTTCTTCGCCGAGGGGCGAAAGCCTGCCCGAGGTGATCAGGGTATCTCTGCGCTGGAGCGGGAGAGTTGGCTTGGATCCAGGCCCAACTGCGGGTAAGCGCTCGATTCTCCCCATCGGGCTGCCGAGGAAGTCCTGATAGAGAAAGCAGAGGGGGATTGCCCGGGAATGTCTGAACATCAAAGCCGCCGCGGGCATCTGTTTACGTGGTGCTTCGCTGAAAGCGAGCCAAAAATGCGCTTTGAACTTCGTGTTAGGGCGAGTTTCGGCCGACTGTGGCCGGCTGTTCGGAATACTGCCGATCGAGAAAGCTCACTACGGCGTCGAGGAAGGCATCGTTGCGATCCCCCGCGACCATGTGAGAAGCGCCAGCGACGTCGGTGAACTGGGCGTTCGCCAATTTTGCGACGAAATCTTCAGCGGCTTGACGCGTCACCAATTCGCTGAGCCGACCACGAATGAGGTGCACTGGCAGGGTTAGGCTAGCGAGTCCGGTGTCGAACGCCTGCGCATCTCGCCTCGACCGTTCCCGGTTGGCGCTCGCTACGAAGCTCGGATCCCAATGCCAGTGGTATCGGCCATCGCTACCGCGACGCAGGTTCTTCGCCAATCCGGATAGGTCCGAGGGTCTGGCTCGGTGCGGCAAATAGGAGCTAATCACGTTGGCCGCCTCCTCAAGGCTGCCAAATCCCTGGCCGACGTGGGCGCCCATGAACTTCAGCACCTTTGCCGCGCCATTCGGATCCATATTTGGCACGATGTCGACCAGGGTGATCGAGCTGAAGCTCCGCGGCGCGATCTCCGCTTCTGCGAGCAATCCGGCGAGGCCGCCAAGCGAGGCGCCGATCAGCGCCGGACGTCCGCCCATCTCGTTGGCGACGATTGCGAGGTCGCCCGCGAACCGTTCCATCTGGTAGTCGCCCGTGGGCGACCAGCCACTGTCGCCGTGCCCGCGCAGGTCCAGGGCGACGGCTTCCCAGCCGCGATCCGCCAGGGCCGCCGCGGTCTTGGCCCAGGCGTGCCGGGTCTGGCCGCCTCCGTGCGCCAGAAGCACGCCGCCGCGGATCGGCGTGCCATAGCGGTCGGCGACGAGGTCGAGGCCGTCGGGCGTTCTGAAGACGGTACGGTGCGGTTCAGTCATCGATAACCCTCACTACGGGAACAGCCTCCTAGCGCCATCGCCCGATCCTGCCAATCGGCCTTTTCCGCCGCAGAGTTGGCTTCACGCTTTCCTTAGTCCGGTAAGTCAGCGTAGCATGCCGATGGCACACTAAAACACATATGTGTTGGAGAGCAACATGAGCGACGTCGTTGGGGTCGAACGGAAGGGCCAAGTTGCGCTCATCACCCTCAACCGACCTGAGGCGAGAAACGCCATCTCCCCGGAAATGCTGGTCCGATTGGCCGACGCCTGGACCGCAGTGCGCGACGACCCCGACATCCGCGTCGCGGTTGTCACCGGCGTCGGTGATAAGGCTTTTTGTTCCGGAGCCGATCTTGGACGGTTCATTCCGTTGATGAGTCGGGCCCGACCGCCCGAAGACGAGTGGGATCGCCGGCTGCTGGCGGATGGAGAGATGCTCGGCCGTGGGCTTCTTCGGACCTTCGATGTGGTCAAGCCGGTGATTGCGGCGATCAACGGTCACGCGATCGCCGGGGGCATGGAGCTGGCCCAGGGGACGGACCTACGTGTCGCGTCCGAATCCGCCAAGCTTGGGGTGCAGGAAGTCAAGTGGGCGATCTTCCCGGCAGGCGGTTCGACGGTGAGACTGCCCCGACAGATACCCTATGCGCGGGCCATGGAGTTGCTGCTCACCGGAGATCTAATAACCGCCGCCGAGGCGCTAGAGTTGGGGTTCCTCAATCGCGTGGTGCCACAGGCCGACGTGCTGCCCACGGCCCTCGATCTGGCCGAACGCATCGCCGCCAACGGGCCGATCGCGGTACAGGCCATCCGCCGGTCGGCGCGAGCCTGCCTGGGCCGTCCGGAAGCTGAGGCCATGCAGATCGAATCCGAAATGGCTGCCGCTGTCTTCAGAACCGAGGACGCCCAGGAGGGGCCGCTCGCCTTCATGCAGAAACGCAAGCCCGTCTTTCGGGGTCGCTGACCCAAGCTCCGCTCAGCGACCCTCATCATCCGAGACAAGGAACACCATCATGGCATTAAACAGCCGTATTTGCGAGATTTTCGACATTCGCTATCCCATCGTTCTTGCCGGAATGGGCGGGGCCAGCGTTCCCCGCCTGGCAGCGGCCGTCTCCAATGCCGGAGGGCTAGGAATTCTTGGCGCTGCGGCCTGCTCGCCCGAGGAACTTCGCGCGTGGATCCGCGAAGTGCGATCGCTCACCGACAAGCCCTTCGGGGTCGACACATTGCTCCCGGCCTCGGTCCGCCGCGAAGTGGTCGACGCCGCGGCGGGCTCCGGCGAGGGCGGCAAGCCGTCGCCTATGGAGCTGCTTAGCGACTATCAGGCGTTTGCAGCCGACTTCATGCGCCAGGAAGGCCTACAAGAGGTCGCCCGTTCCCGCGATGGCAACAAAGGTGAAGCTCAGGCCGGCCCCGCGTTCTTTTCAAAGGAGTTCTTCGAGGCGCAAATGGAGGTCGTGATCGAGGAAGCGGTTCCGGTCTACGCCGCAGGCCTGGGCAACCCGGGGCCTTGGATGGAGCGACTGCGGGAGAACGGCACGAAGGTCATGGCCGTCATTGGGTCGGTGAAGCATGCGCTGCAGGTCGCTGCGTCAGGCATCGACGTGGTGGTCGCCCAGGGACATGACGGTGGCGGACATAATTCGCCGATCGGCACCATGGCGCTTATCCCCCAGGTCGTCGACGCCATGGCGGGGCGCATCCCGGTGCTCGGAGCCGGCGGTATTGCCGACGGCCGCGGCGTAGCCGCCGCAATGATGTTGGGGGCTGAAGGCGCCTGGGTGGGCACCGCTTTCCTGGCGACGGAGGAAGCCGGCATTCAGCAATTCCAGAAGGAAGTTCTGGTCGAGTACGGCGATGGCGACACGATTGTGTCAAAATCCGTCACCGGAAAGCCGGCCAGGATCATCCGCAACAAATGGGCGCAGGCTTGGGTGGACGCGGAGAAGTCGCCGCTGCCCATGCCCTTCCAGTCTATCATCGCCGGGCCCGTGCTCGCGGCGGCGACCCTCGACCAGCGCAAGGATATCGCGCCTGGGTTTGCCGGCCAGGGCATGGGCCTCATCAAGGCGATTCGCCCCGCTCGGGATGTCCTGGAAGACCTCGTCAGCGGCGCCGAGACCGCGCTCGCTCGCGCGACTGTTTTCGCTAAGCCGCGAAAGGAAATTCAATGACCCCGCGCAGAATGCCCGCGTTTCACGCCGAGATGGTTGAAGCCTTCATGGCTTCGAGCAATCGGATGACCGGCCTCCCTGAATACCTGGGCCTGCGGATCGTGACCATGGAACCGGGAGGCCTCACGGCAGAGATGGCGGTGGACCCAAAGCTGCTGACCGGCTTCGGCAACATGCATGGCGGCGTCCTGTCTGCCGCCTGCGACCATGTGTTGGGATGTGTCTGCTACCCCCATATGGAGAAGGGACAGTGGGCGGCGACGACCGAGTTCAAGATCAACCTCCTCGCGCCGGTCAGCCGAGGGATGGTCATGGCGCGTGCGGAAATCCTCTCGATGAGCAAACAGACTGCGGTGGTCCGGATCGAAATGGAGAACGAAGGTCGCCTGTGCTGTTCAGCGCAGGGCACTGTCCTAATCCAGAATCCCAGACCTGCCTGACGGGCGCCTGCGTTCACGCGGTCTTTGGGGCTGCCCTCGGGCCGGGGGTCCCGAGGCTGCCTAGCACGTCACGCATGATCCCAAGCAATTCGGGGCGACGGCCCCGGAACAGGTCTTTGGGCGCGGCCAAGCCAAGGGCCAGGGGCCGGGCCGGCGGACCTACGGCGAGGGGAATGGCTAGCATGGCGGCGCTTTCGTGCACCAGGCCGGCATGGAAGGCATGACCTCGGGCGGCGACCTGGATCAGGTCTCCGGTGATCTCCTCTGCGGGCGGTGGCGCCTCATCGCCGTCCCACACAGCAAGCGCTTCCGCGATCATCCTGGTCCTCGTATCCGGCGGCTCCAAGGCGAGAAGCACTCGGCCCAGGGTTGAGCGGACGAGGCATCGCCGCGTGCCGGCCTTGACGTGATAGCGGATCGGGGTCGTGCCTTCGATCACGCGGACATACTGGCAATACCCGCCGCTCACTGCACCCAGCACCACGGTCATCTGGGTTTCTTCGGCGAGATCGCGCATCTGCTGCTGGATGCGCCGGAGCGGAAAGACTTCGTCGCTAACCCAATGGCCCAGCAGGGAGACCCGGATTGATGGGAAGTAAGTCTTGTCTTCGGCGGAAAATTCCAGATAGCCGAGGTCGGCGAGGCTGCGCAGCAGCGCGGCCGTACTGGAATGCGGATAGCCTAACGCGAGGGCCACCTCTTGAATGTGCGCGGGCCTGCGAGCCTCGTCGAAATATTCGAATATCTCTAGGGTCCGGGCGGCCGACTTGACGACCGACTGATCAGGCTTCGGCATGCTATCAAATCCTTCGGGCGCGCGCTCAGATCTTGAGCGCCGCCCGGGTTCCTTCCTCAATGGCCCGGACCGCATCCAGACCGGCTGCGTCGCGCGCGCCCCCAACCAGGGAATATGGCATCTGCTTCGCCGCCAGCAACGGGGCGATTCCTGCCTGCGGCTCTTGGCCGATGCATAGCACGAACGTGTCGGCCGCGATCAACTGTGGGACGCCGCCCACCATGACATACAGGCCCTCTGGGCTGAGCTGGCCATAGACAACATCACCCGTCATGGCGACGCCCCGGCGCTTCACTTCCTGGAGGTTGGCCCAGCCCCGCGTCTTGCTCAGTCCCGCGCCGAACGCCGATCCCGGCTTGCGCTGGAAGAGCGTGATCTGCCGGGCCGAGGGCCACGATCCGGGCTGCGGGTGCAGGGCGCCGCGCTCGTTGAAGCCGGTGTCGATCCCCCAATTCTGGGAGAAGCTCTCAATATCGGGCCTGGTAGGGTCGCCCGCGCCGGTGGGGTGCGCTAGGAGTTGGGCCACGTCGAAACCAATGCCACCAGCGCCCAGGATCGCCACGCTTTCGCCTGCCAGTTCGGGCGTTTCAATGGCCTGTGCGTAGGTAAGCACACGCGAGTCGTCCATGCCCATCGAATCGAGCGTTCGCGGCTCCACGCCGGTGGCGACGATCACATGATCGTATGCGGCGGCGATGAGATCTTGCGGGCGAACAAGCGTTCCCAACCGCACTTCGACCCCGAGCTCGGATAGCCGAGCGCCGTAATATCCGATGGTTTCGGCATAGTCCTCCTTGCCCGGGATCCGGCGCGCGAGATTGAACTGGCCGCCGATCTGTTCTGATCTCTCGAACAGGGTGACCCGGTGGCCCCGTTCCGCGCTCGTCACCGCCGCGGCCAGGCCCGCGGGCCCCGCGCCAACAACCGCGATACGCTTAGGTTCGATCGGCGCTGCGACATCGCCGAATTCGGCCTCGCGGCAGGCGGCGGGATTGACCATGCAGGTCGTGAGCTGGCCGGTAAAGGCGTTGTCCAGGCAGGCCTGATTGCAGCCAATGCACACATTGATTGCGGCACGTCGCCCGGCCCGGGCCTTGGCGACGAAGTCGGGGTCGGACAGGAAGGGCCGTGCCATTGAAACCATGTCGGCGGTGCCGTCGGCGATGAGGCGGTCGGCAAGCTCCGGGGTGTTGATCCGGTTCGACGCCACGACCGGCAAGTTGAGATGGGACCTGAGCCGTGCCGCGGCCCACGCGAAAGCTCCGCGGGGCACCATGTGGGCGATGGTGGGGATCCGCGCCTCGTGCCAGCCGATCCCTGTATTGACCAGGTTCGCGCCGGCGGCCGCGACCGTCTTGGCCTGATCGACCACCTCGTCGAAGGTGCTGCCGCCCTCCACAAGATCGAGCAACGACTGCCGGTAGACGAGAATGAACTCCTCACCGCAACGAGCGCGGACCGCCCGGACGATCTCGGCAGGCAGCCGCTGGCGATTTGCTGCAGAGCCCCCCCAGCGATCAGTGCGCTGATTGGTCCGCGGCGCCAGGAACTGGTTCAGCAAGTAACCTTCCGAACCCATGATCTCCACCCCGTCGTAGCCAGCCTCCTTGGCCAGCATCGCGGCGTTCGCGAAGTCCTCGATCGTAAGGAGAATCTCGTCCTCGGTCAGCTCGCGCGGCTTCAGCGGGTTAATTCTCGAGGCGATCGGTGACGGGGCGACGAGGCCGTCGTGACGCGCATAGCGGCCGGCGTGGAGGAGTTGCAGCACGATGTGCCCGCCGGACTGGCGCACAGCGGTCGTGATCCGGGCGTGTCCGGCAACAACTGCCTCGCGCATCACCGCGCCGTTCCGGCCCAGCCGGCCAGCCTCATTGGGCGATACGCCACCGGTTACGATCAGACCCGCGCCGCCTTGCGCCCGTCGGGCGAAGAACCGAGCCTGCCGATCGAATCCATCCGACGCCTCTTCAAGGCCTGTGTGCATCGAGCCCATCAGCGTGCGGTTCGAGAGCGTCACGAACCCCAGGTTCAGCGGTGACAGCAGGTGAGGATGGGGAGACATGTCGATGCCTACGCTGGGACTGCGAATTTCGCACTGGCTTGAGACAGGACGATACGCCCATCTGCGGTTTCGCCCTGCACGACGGCCTGGCCGTCGCCTGTGCGCCAGATCTTGGTGACGATAGTGTCCCCGTACAGCACCCGGTCAGCGAACCGGGCCTGGAAGGAATGGAAGGCGCTCGGATCGTCGGCGCATAGCTCTCGCAGGATGGCGCGACCCACAATGCCGTAGGTGCACAGCCCGTGCATGAAGGGCGCGTCGAACCCGCCCATCTTTGCGAACGCCGGGTCGATATGGATGGGGTTGCGATCGCCCGACAGCCGGTAGATCGCGCCTTGTTCGGGACGGGTCTCGAAGCTGGCCACAATATCCGGAGCGCGGTCGGGGATGGCGCCATCTCCGCTTGAGGGTCCGCGCTCGCCGCCAAAACCGCCCGCGCCGCGGACAAACAGTGTGGCATGGGTCCGGAATAGGTCGCCGTAGGCGTCGCGGACCACACCCTCGACCCCCAGAACGGCAGCCTTTCCCTTGTCCCAGACCTCAGTGATGCGGCCGCTCACCTCGACGCTGGCTTCGGGGGGGAGGGGCCGGAACAGCTCGATGGATTGTTCGCCATGAAGCAGCATCTCCAGACGCATGTCGACGGTGCGCATCAGACCGCCCAATGCTGCGCCGCCCGGGATCACGGCGTAGGTCGGCAGAACCTTCGGGCCGCGGCCTTCATAGATGAAGTCCAAGTCTTCCGCCGGCCGCCCGCCGACGCCCAGGGCATAGAGCATGGTGTCCTTGGAGGTCCAGGCCTGGGTGGTGGGGGGGAGCTCCAACCCGACAAGATCGGACGAGATCGGTATGCGTATCATGGAAACTCCGGCTCTATGGGGTGGGACACTCAGGTTCGGGGCGCATGGCCGTCCGGCGGCCAGGCCTCGACACCGTCTTCCAGCGGAATGCGCAGGCTCTTCAGTAGCTGGGAGAACATGGTCCAGTTGCCGATCGCAACCACCAGCTCAATGCGTTCGGCCTCCGTCGCCAGATGGAGGCAGCAGGCCTCCCAGGCGGCGTCCGAGATCATGCCCTGATCGAGCGTGTCGTCGGTGGCCTGCAGCACAGCCCTGTCGGCCTCCGACAGGTTCGCGGCTCCCCTCCAGTCACGGGAAGCCGCCAGGTCGGTCTCGGGAATGTCGAGCCCGCGGGCCACCCGCCAGTGCTGGGTCCACTCGTAGACCGAGCCGGTCCTCCAGCCGATCCGCATGATGATCAGTTCGCGCAGGCGGGCGTCGAGCTTGTTGCCGCGAAAGAGAAGGGTGGTGAGCGTGGAGGCAAGCTCGCCCGCCACCGCCGGATGCCGCAGGAGGACCCGAAACACGCTGAGCGGCGCCATCTGTTCGGAAATCCCCACCGACCCGGCCGCGTTCGCCGCCTCTTCCAGGCTCAGAAGGTCGATCCTCGGGGCGTCGGCGGTCATTGGGTTCATTCCATGCGAAGGGCTGAGGGCGTGAGCCTGCGGAAGCTGACCGAAGGTCCTTGCCTAGATGGAGATATAACAGATATACGTTTCCGGCCACATATATGTGTTATAAATTGGCGCTGCGCAGCCGGAGGCGAAGCCCGTGATCCCCGCCAAAACCTTCGCGATGGTTCAGACGGCGCCGCGCACGCTTGAAATGCGTGACTTGCCCATCCCCGATATCGAAGCCGACAGCGCGATTCTGAGGATCGAGGCCTGCGGGATCTGTGGCAGCGACTACGAGCAATTCGAGGGGGTTCTGAAGACGCCGATGCCGGTGATCCCCGGGCACGAGCCCGTAGGGATCATCGAGGCGATCGGCGACAAGGCCGCGCGCCGCTGGGGCGTCGATGTCGGCGATCGGGTCGCCGTCGAGACCATGCTGTCTTGTCACAGCTGCGACACCTGCCTAGGCGGCCGCTACCACCTGTGCGCCGACCGGCAGATCTATTCCTACATTCCGCTATCGAACATGCCGGGGCTCTGGGGCGCCTATGCCCAGTACATGTACCTCGCCCCCAACACGATCGTTCACAAGATGGACAAAACCTTGCCGCCCGAGCTCGCGGTGATGTTCAACCCGCTGGGGGCCGGGTTCCGCTGGGCGGTGGAGATCCCTCAGACCCAGGTCGGCGACACTATCGTCATCCTGGGGCCGGGCCAGCGCGGTCTGGCCAGCGTCATCGCCGCGCGGCAGGCGGGTGCTGGGAAGATCATCGTGACGGGCATGGCCGCCGACGCCCGCAAGCTCGACCTCAGCCGGATCTTCGGGGCGCACCATACGATCGATGTCCAGAACGAGAACGCCATCGAACGCATCAAAGAACTCACCGGCGGGCGTGGCGCCGATGTCGTCGTGGAGGTGACCTCCTACGCCACCGACCCGGTGCGCGAAGCCCTCAGCTATGTGCGTCCCGGCGGTACGATCGTCCTGGCGGGGGTGAAGGGATTCAAGCCCATACCGGACTTTGTCTCAGACCTGATCGTCTTCAAGGAAATCACCATCAGGGGGGCGATCGGCGTGACCTCGTCGGGATACCGCAAGGCCATCGACCTGATCGAGGCACGGTCGCTGCCACTTGAGCTGATGCACACTCACGACTTCGAGTTGAAGGACGCTGAACTGGCCATCCGGACGCTCGCGCGCCAAGTGGCCGGAGATGAGTCCATCCACTCGTGCCTGATCCCGCCCACCTAGAGCAACAGTCTTCAGATCGTAACGCTTCGCCGATGTTCGAAAGACAGGAAAGAGCCGTGAGTTTCAGCGACAAGGCCGCCATCGTTGGCATCGGCGAGACCGAATACGTCAAAGGCTCGGAACGCACCGCCGTGGACCTGATGCTGGAGGCGGCCCGCAAGGCCATCGCCGACGCGGGGCTCAAGCCCTCGCAGATTGACGGGATGGTGCCGCCTCCGATCTACACATCGTCCGAGGAGCTTGCCGCCAACCTTGGTGTCGATGTGCTGCGGTACGCCTCCACTGTGCATATGGGTGGAGCTAGCCCCACCACAGCGCTGCAGAACGCCGCAACGGCCGTTGCTGCCGGCGTCGCCGACAACGTCCTCGTGGTGCTGGGGTGGAATGGCTACTCCGCGCTTCGTCCAAAGCCGGGCCGGCCGCCGCAGCGGGCCATGAACATGAACACGCTGACCCGCACCATCCAGGGTTTCTACATGCCCTACGGCGTGATGATGCCGGCACAAATGTATTCCTGGATCGCGATGCGCCACAAGCACCTCTACGGGGTGCCCGACGAGGCGATGGGCGAGGTGGCCCTGGCCTGCCGTGCGCACGCCCAGCTCAACCCACGGGCCGTGACCTATGGCCAACCTCTGGACATGGACGCCTACCTGGGCGCGCGGTGGATTTCCGAGCCCTTCCGTCTGTACGACTGCTGCCTCGAGACGGATGGCGCCTGCGCGGTTGTGGTCACCAGCGCCGAGCGGGCGCGCGACATGCCGCACCGGCCCGTGCTGATCGCCGGCGCAGCGGAAGGCCACCCCTATCCAGCAGATGACATTCCCTCCCGGCCCGACATGCTCAAGATCGGCCTGTCCTACGCCGCGCCCCGAGCCTTCGAGATGGCCGGCGTCACCGCCCGCGACATGGACTTCCTGCAGGTCTACGACTGCTTCACCTATGTCGTGCTGCTGCAGCTGGAAGCGCTGGGTTTCAGCGCGCCCGGCGGCATCTACGACTTTGTGAAAGACGGCCAGATCCAGCTCGGCGGTCGCTATCCCCTGAACACCCATGGCGGTCTGCTTAGCGAAGCCCACGTCTGGGGACTCAATCATGTGCTGGAAGCCGTGCGCCAACTTCGCGGCGCCGCCGGAGCGCGCCAGGTGCCAGGCGCCAGTATCGGGCTGGTCACCGGATGGGGCGATCTCGGTGACGGCAGTCTGGCGATCTTGAGGAACTGACACCCATGCAACCTCCCACCGTTCCCGCGCCGCTTCCCAGGACCCAGGATCCCATGGACGAGGCCTTCTGGCAGCAATGCCAGGATGGGCGGCTGCGATTCCAGCGTTGTTCGGGCTGCGGCGCCTGGCGGTTCCTCCCGCGCTACATGTGCGCGCGGTGCGGGTCTCCAGATTTCGCCTGGACGCCCGTCCGCGGGACCGGCAGCCTCTATTCGTGGACCGTCACCCATCAGGCGCTTCATCCCGCCTTCGCCACGGAAATCCCTTATGTCGCAGCGCTGGTTGAGCTCGACGAAGGCGTGCGGATGGCGAGCCGGTTGCTGAACTGCGACAGCAACACGTTAATACTGGGCATCCCCGTCGAACTGGTCTTCCGAGAGCTTGGAGACGGCTTCCGCCTGCCTTGCTTCCAGCCATCCGAACAGGTCGCGCCATGAGCTGCGCCCCACGGAAGCGCCAGCACGATCCTCTTGAAAGGACAGGCTGATGGATCTCACCTACAGCGCCGAACACCAGGCTTTTCGGCGCGAAGTGCTCGTCTTTCTTGAGGCCCACCGCCATGCCGCCCCCAAGGGCGGCGGGGCTGCGCAGCGGCCCTCAGCAGAAGCGGTAGCCTGGCAAAAACTGTTGATCGCCCATGGTTACGCCGCGCGGACCATCCCGAAGGAATATGGAGGGTATGGGGCCGCGCCGGACATCCTGAAGTCCCGCATCATCGGCGAGGAATTCGCCCGGGCTAGCGTGCCGCCTGGGCTGCAGAGCCAGGGCATTTCCATGCTGGTTCCAACCCTCCTGGAACTCGGCACGGAAGAGCAGAAACGGCGATGGATCGGGCCGACCATTCGCGGCGAAGTGATCTGGTGTCAGGGATATTCCGAACCTGGGTCGGGGTCGGACCTCGCCAGCCTCCAGACGCGCGCGACGGAGGATGGCGATGACTTCCTCATCAATGGCCAGAAGATCTGGACCAGCACGGCGCGCGAGGCCGACATGATCTTCTGCCTCGTGCGCACCGAGCCCGACAAGGCCAAGCATGACGGGATCAGCTATCTGATCTTTTCAATGAAGACGCCGGGGATCGAGGTTCGCCCCCTGGTGACCATGACCGGGCACGGCGAGTTCAACGAGACCTTCTTCACCGACGTGCGCGTCCCGAAGTCCCAGATCGTGGGAAAGCGCGGGCAGGGCTGGTTCGTCGCCAACGCCACCCTCAAGCACGAACGCGGAATGCTGGGGGACCCGGGCCAGCTCGAGAGCCGCTTCCTTGCCTTGGCGGAGCTGATGCGGACTGAGACGGCCGGCGATGGCCGGATCATGGACAACCCGATCCTGCGAGATCGTCTGCTGCGGCTGCAGGCGGAACTCGCGGCGATGAAGTTCAATGGGCTCCGCGTCCTGAGCGCCTCGGCGAACGGTGGCGACGCAGGGCTCGCGCGGCTAATCGTCAAGCTGCAGGCTTGCGAGCTGGCACACCAGATATCGGCGCTGGCCATCGACGCTCTTGGCGAGCTCGGCGTGCTCTACGAAAGTAGTCCGCACCTGCGCGCCCACGGCGGCTGGCAGCAGGCCTACATGTTCCAGCTTGGCCTGATCATCGGCGGGGGCACTGCGCAGATTCAGAAGAACATCATCGCCGAGCGGGGGCTCGGCATGCCGCGTGAGCCGAAGCTCGCGACGGATTGGGGCCGCCTCTGATGGATTTCGGTCTCTCGAGCGAACAGCGCATGCTCCAGGATGCGGTGACCCGCTACCTCAGCGAACAGTCCCCGCTGGGGCATGTGCGCGACATCGCCGCCGCGGCGACGCCCTACAGCCCCGATGTCGCGACGGGCCTGGCCGATCTCGGCGTGCCGGGGGTCATCATTCCCGCGGAATTCGGCGGTATGGGCCTTGGCCTGCTGGAAGCCGCGCTTGTGGCTGAAGCGCTCGGCTTCAGTGTCGCGCCGGTGCATTTCGCGGGCGCGCATGTCATGGCGCCGCTGGCGATCCTGCTCGGCGGGTCCGACAGTCAACAGCGCGCGTGGTTGCCGAAGCTGGCGAGCGGCGCGGCGAGGGCGGCCGTCGCGGTCAGCCAAGCCGTGGAGGGCCGGGACGGGGTCGGGGTGGTCGCCAGGGACGGGTGGCTGGACGGGACAGCGTTGTTCGTGCTCGACGCTGCGGACGCCGACCTGTTCGTGGTGGCGGACACCACCGGCGCATTGCACCTGGTCGCTGCCGACGCGCCCGGTCTCACGCAGATTCCGCTGACGACCATCGACAAGACCCGCTCAGTCGGCGAACTCCGGATGACGGGCGTCAAGGCCGATCCGTTGCCCGGCGGCGGCGGCCGGACCACCCGCCGGATCATCGACGCGGGGCGCATTATGCTGGCCGCCGACATCCTGGGCGCCGGCACGGCTATGATCGAACAGGCCGTGGCCTACGCTGGCACGCGCGTGCAGTTTGGCCGGCCGATTGGGTCCTTCCAGGCGGTCAAGCACATGTGCGCCGAGATGGCGGCGGCCCTCGAGCCCTGCCGCTCGCTGGTCTGGTATGCGGCGCACGCCTTTGACCATGCGCCTGACGAATCGACCCTGATGGCGTGCCACGCAAAATCACACCTCTCCGAGGTTGGCCGGTTCGTCGCGCGGACCTCCACCGAAGTGCACGGCGGCATGGGTTTCACCGACCTCGCCGGGCTGCACTACTGGTTCAAGCGCATCGGTCTGGATCGCCAACTGCTCGGAGGGCCGGAACTCGTCCGTAACGAGGCCGCCCGCGTTCAGGGCTGGATCGCCGTTTAGGAAGCAGGCCCATGACCTGGAATTTCGGCGATATCCTCGACGCGCTCCCGAACGCCCTCCCGGCGGACGCGCCGGCCTTCATTCACGGGAATCGAACGATCACCTGGGTGGAGACGTCGCATCGGTCGAACAATCTTGCGCGCGCGATCCTGGCCCGGGGCGCGAAGCCGGGCGACAAGGTGGCGTTCTATATGCGCAACCGCCCAGAGTACGGCGAGGCCCTGGCCGCCTGCTTCAAGGGCCGCCTGACCCACGTGAACGTCAACTACCGCTACAAGCCCGACGAGGTGTTCTACATCTTCGATGACTCGGATGCGCAGACCATCATCTACGGCTCCGAGTTTCGCGACACAGTCCTCCAGCTGAAGGACCGCCTGTCCAAGGTCGCCACGTTCATTGAGATCGGCGACGACGATCCGCCGGCGCACTTCTCGGAGCGATATGAAGACCTCGCCGCGACCGGCGAGGGCGCCCCCTTGGGGATCGAGCGGTCTCCAGACGACCTTCTGTTCATCTATACGGGCGGTACGACGGGCATGCCCAAGGGGGTCATGTGGCGCCATGAGGACATGCGTGAGGCCCAGCTCGACGCGGTGCGGCGGCTCGGGCCAGCGCCGGAAACCCTCGACGCGCATCTCGACTTCGTTCGCGCCACCGGTCCGGGAAGCCGAACCCTCCCGGCCTGCCCGATGATGCACGGAACCGGTCTCATCACCGCGATCGGATGCATGATGAACGGCGGCTGCGTGGTCACCCTTGAGAATCCGTGGTTCGACGCCGACGAGCTCTGGTCGGTCGTTGCGCGCCATCGGGTGCAATCCATCGCCCTGGTGGGCGACGCCTTCGCCAAGCCGATGTTCAAAGCGCTGGAGGACCAGCCTGGGCGCCACGACACCTCGAGCCTAGTCTCCGTGGTCTCCTCTGGCGTGATGTGGAGCCGTGAGGTCAAGGCGGGCCTATTGCGACACATCCCACAAGTCGTGCTGATGGACTCCTTCGGCGCTTCAGAGGCGCTCGGCTTCGGCTCCTCGGCCATGACCAAGGACGGTGAGGTCAGGACCGCGACGTTCCAGATCGGCCCCCGGTGCAAGGTCTTTGACGAGGATGAAAATCTTGTGGAGCCGGGCACAGGCAAAGCCGGGATAATCGCCATCAGCGGCCCAATACCGCTGGGTTACTACAAGGATCCGGAAAAGACCGCCCAGACCTTTCGCACCATCGCCGGCCAGCGCTACTCGATCCCGGGAGACTGGTGCACAGTGGAGGCCGACGGGGCCATGACGCTACTGGGACGGGGCAGCGCCTGCATCAACACCGCTGGCGAGAAGGTTTATCCCGAGGAGGTCGAGGAGGCCCTTAAGACCCACCCGATCATCGAGGATGCGCTCGTGGTCGGCGTTCCAGACGATAAATGGGGCCAGGCCGTCACGGGCGTGGTGGTAGTGGCGAGCGGAGTTGCATTCGACGAGGACGATGTACGTCGGCACGTGCGCTCCAGCTTGGCCGGCTATAAGACCCCCAAGCGTGTCCTCGTGACCCAGGTCCCGTTGCGGGCTTCGAACGGCAAGGCCGATTACATGGCGGTCACCAAGTTCGCTCGCAGAAATTTAGGACTAGCGTGAGACCATGAACACCGAACCTGCCGTGCGGCCAGAAACCCAACCAATCGAGGAACTGGATGTCCTTGTGGTCGGGGCCGGTTTCACCGGCCTTTACCAGCTCCACCGCCTGCGCCAACTGGGGTTCTCGGTGCGCCTTTTCGAGGCCGGCGCCGACCTGGGCGGTATCTGGTACTGGAACTGCTATCCTGGCGCCCGCGTCGACACCCACGTGCCGATGTACGAGTTCTCCTGCGAGGATCTCTGGCGCGACTGGAACTGGACGGAGCGGTTTCCCGGCTGGGAGGAACTGCGCGCCTACTTCCGCTACGTAGACAAGAAGCTCGATCTGAGCCGGGATATCCGCTTCAACACCCGTGTCGAGGGTGCCGAGTTCGACGCCGGGCGCGACCAGTGGATCGTGACGACGCAGGAGGGCGGCGGCGTCCGCGCCCGCTTCCTGGTGCTCTGCACCGGGTTCGCCGCCAAGCCCTATGTGCCGCAGATTGAGGGGCTCGACCGGTTCGCGGGTGAAACACACCACACCGCCTGGTGGCCGCAAGGCGGCCTCGACATGACGGGCAAGCGCGTGGGCGTAATCGGCACCGGTGCGAGCGGCGTGCAGGTGGTGCAGGAGGCTGCGCCCGTGGCCGCGCAACTGACGGTCTTCCAGCGCACGCCGATCCTGGCGCTGGCGATGCAGCAGCGCAACCTGGACGAAGCGACCCAGGCCGACATGAAACGCGACTATCCCGCGCGATTCGCGCGGCGGCGTGAAAGCTTCGGTGGCTTCGACTTCCACGCGAGCGGAAAGTCCGCGCTGGAGGTCTCTCCGGAAGAACGGCAGGACATCTATGAGGCGAGTTGGGCGGCCGGAGGATTTAGTTTCTGGGCCTCGACCTTCTACGACGTGATGATGAACCTCGAGGCCAATCGTACCGCCTACGACTTCTGGCGCGAGAAGGTGCAAAAGCGGATTCGCGATCCGAAGCTCGCCGAAAAGCTTGCCCCGAAGCAGCCGCCGCACCCGTTCGGGGTCAAGCGCCCGTCCCTTGAGCAGACCTACTACGACGTCTTCAATCAGGACAACGTCGAGCTGGTGGACCTGAAGGAAACGCCGATCCTGGAAGTCACCCCCGGCGGCGTAAAGACCGCAGCGCGGGAGTACGAGCTCGATCTCCTGGTTCTTGCCACCGGCTTCGATGCCGTGACCGGCGGCCTGACGCAGATAGACATCCGCGGTGTCGAGGGGCTCACGCTCAAGGAGAAGTG
Organism: uncultured Caulobacteraceae bacterium; assembly: GCA_937910255.1. Classification (GTDB taxonomy): domain Bacteria; phylum Pseudomonadota; class Alphaproteobacteria; order Caulobacterales; family Caulobacteraceae; genus Phenylobacterium. Next base: position 19,730 of record CALEOQ010000589.1, read on the forward strand.
GGCCAAGGGCGCGCGAACTCATCTGGGCATGGCTAGCGCTGGCTTTCCCAACCTGCTGTTCCTCTACGGGCCGCAGAGCCCCTCGGGGTTCTGCAATGGCCCGACCTGCGCCGAACTGCAGGGCGACTGGGTCGTCGAATTCCTGGGACGCGTGCGCGACGCGGGCGTCAGCCGGTTCGAGGCGACCACCACCGCCGAACAGACCTGGAAGGACCATATCGAGGCGGTTGGCGCCATGACGCTCTTTCCCCTGGCTGACTCCTGGTACATGGGCGCTAATATTCCGGGTAAGCCGCGGGAATTATTAAATTATCCGGGCGGCGTTCCACTTTACCTGCAGATGTGTCAGGCCAGCGCCGACAAGGGTTATGAGGGGTTTGTCCTAGGGGCCTGAGGCGCCCGTCACCTTACTTGACGGGATAAGCACGTGATGGAAAATCCAATGAGCGACGGCGCGATCGATCTGAGGGCCGAGGCCCGCGCAAAGGCCTACGCAATGCCGTTGGAGGACATCAACCTCGCCGACACAGAGCTCTGGCGCACCGACACGGTGTGGCCATACTTGGAGCGGTTGCGCAAGGAGGACCCAGTTCATCTGCACCCGGCGCATCACCACCCGGACGGCGCCTTCTGGTCCATCACAAAGTATGCCGACATCATGGCCGTCGATATCAATCACGAGGTGTTCTCGTCGGAGCCATCGATCACGATCTTCGACCAAAAAGAAGACTTCACCCTTCCGATGTTCATCGCGATGGACCCGCCCAAGCACGACGTGCAGCGCAAGACCGTCAGCCCGATTGTCTCGCCGGCCAACCTCCACCTGATGGAGCCGTTGATCCGCAGCCGCATCACCAAGACCCTGGACGAACTACCGATCGGCGAGCCCTTCGACTGGGTCGATCGGGTCTCCATCGAACTCACCACCCAAATGCTGGCCACCCTGTTCGACTTCCCCTGGGATGAACGGCGCAAACTAACCCGCTGGTCCGACATCGCCACCGCGGGCCCCCAATCCGGCCTGTTCCTCACGGATGACTACGAGACCGAGCGCAGGATGGAGCTGTTCGCCTGCGTGGACTATTTCACGCGACTCTGGAACGAGCGGGTCAACGCCCCGCCCAAGGGCGATCTGATCTCCATGCTGGCCCATGGCGAGGCCACGCGGAACATGGACCGCATGGAGTACCTCGGGAATCTGCTCCTACTGATCATCGGCGGCAATGACACCACCCGAAATACGATGACCGGCTCGATCTTAGCGATGAACGAGAACCCCGAGCAGCTACGTGAACTGCAGGCGAAGCCAGACCTGATCCCCTCCATGGTTTCGGAGACCATTCGCTGGCAGACCCCGCTCTCCAACATGCGGCGCACCGCCACCCAAGATTTCGAGCTTGGCGGCAAGCTCATCAAGAAGGGCGACAAGGTGCTGATCTGGTACGCCTCAGGCAACCGGGACGAGGAGGCGATCGAGAACCCTGAAGCTTACATCATCGACCGAGAGCGGCCGCGCAACCACCTGTCGTTCGGGTTCGGGATTCACCGCTGCGTGGGTAATCGCCTAGCCGAGCTCCAGCTGCGGATTCTGTGGGAAGAGATCCTCCCGCGCTTTCCTGAAATCCGTGTCCTGGAAGAGCCCCGCCGTGTGGCTTCGGTCTTGATCCGGGGGTACTCGTCCATGCCGGTCGTCATTCCGGCGCGCAACTGAGCCTGGCATTCGCTAAGTCCAGAGGACGCGCCCAATCTCAATAGCCTTGAGCCCGCCTGTGCGGGTCATTCAGCATCCACTCGAGCCAGACGGGCTCTGGAGTTCAGCAAGAGTTCCAATCACCAGGATCACCTACATCGAGCACGACGGGACGAGCATGTGGTCGACGTCAAGCCCGGCCTCACGGGAATGGAAGGCGCGGTCAAGAACAACATCCCGGGCATCGACGCAGACTGCGGCGACGCCTACGCCCCCTGCCGAGTCTATATTGACAAGGCTCGGGCCGACAAGACCGGCGCGTCCCGGCATTGGAGGAGTCGATGCTGGATTTTGCCGAGGGCGTCGAACCAACAGCCATCTCTCTTGCCAGATCAAGGTCAGCGATGCGCTCGACGGACTGATTGTGAATGCCGGAGCGTTGACACTTATTGGCCGCTGCGCGAGGAAACGCGCGTACTCAGGCAGATCGATTTCAGGTTAGGCTGTCGCGGAGCGTCATGAGCGTCGCAACGAGCGCCCTATGTTCGTCTTTGGCGAGCCGTCCGAACGTTTGCTGATGCAGCGCTTGAGCTTTCTCGCCCAGTGACGGCATGATCTCCTGAGACTTCTCAGTCAGAAAAACGCGCCATATCCGGCGGTCGTCCGGGTGGGCGCGACGCTGCACATGGCCGGAGTGCTCAAGCCGATCAATCATTTGTCCCAATGATGCCCGGCTGACCTCAAGCTCTTTCGCCAAGTCCGCCTGGGATCTCCCATCCTCGCGTTGGAGATAAACCAGCACACGCCACATTGAGCCTGTGAGGCCCAGGTCCAGCATTCTCCGGTCCACCGACGCGCGCAGCAGGCGAGTAACCTCCGCCAGGAGATAGCCGGTGCCAAGCGGAGTGAATTTGAGGTCCAGCGCCTCGGGCGCAGAGTCCTCATTGTGGGCGGCGCATTGCATGAGCGACATTCCTTAAAACCAGCGGAGATTCGAACAAGTTAGCTCGCGCGTGGCAATTGGCGACAGCGCCCTCGGCGGCATATTGCACACCACGGGCTGAACGAGGGATCAGCCCCGGCGCCGGCCGCGGGTGGTGGAAAGGCTGAGCGAGGCGAGCCGCAAGCCGCCACACAGCTTAGGCGGACCGCCTTGCGGCGCAGGATTCATGTCATAGCCTCGGCAGGCACATTACCTATCAGTTGCGTAAGCCTTTAGGAAGAGTCTCGAGCAAGCTCTAGCATGGGACTCTATGGGCTTTTCATCGTGGATCCCCGCCAGAATCATGAGTTGCGCGTTCGATACGACAGCAGTGTGGAAGAGTTGAGCTGCGATGTCGGGTTCATCGACAGTGAGACGCCCCCGCGCACATTGCGCGCGGAGATAGGTTGCGATGCGTTCCCGCATACGCACCGCAGTCGCGTCATAGATCAGCTGGGCCGCTGCCGCATCGTGCTGGATGGCAAAGAAGATCGCGCGAAGCATTTTCCGATAGGCGGGCTGTGAGAGCTCGCGCAGCAAGGCAAGGGCGTAGGATCCCAGCTCGTCCTCAGGATCTCCGTTGCTGTCCAGATCGAGCATCGGATCGTACAAAACACTGAGGCCACTGGCGACCAAAGCGTCCATCAGGCCGGCTCTGCTGCCGAAATGATTGTAGACCGTCTGCTTTGAGACGGCCGCTGAGCGGGCGATCGAGGTGACCGACACATCTGGGCCAAGCCGACTCATCAGGTCCGCCGTAGCCAAGAGGATCGCCTCCCGCTTGGCTTTGCAGGTCGAGTTTGCGCGCCTGTTCATATTCTCACCGCGCGAGCCTTGGCTTCAATTACAGGGTCTGCTGCTGGCCCGGCATCCGCCTCGTCTTCAGCCTTCTCAGCCGATTGGGGGCCTGGACCTAGCCGCGCAGCAACGCGCCCCAAGGCGCGATGGAGCACGAAAGTTGGCGCGAGGGCCACGGCGAAGACCATGGCCGTGATCAGGAATCCATCTCGATAGGCGGCGGCGGCCGCCTGGTAGTAAACCCCTTGCCCCAGCAACCAGCCGGCGGCCGGGAGTTGCTCCAGAGGCCCGAGTCCCAACGCGTGGACGGTTCGCGCGGCTTCCATGAGATAGCCGCTTGTAGCTGAATTATCCGACGTCTGGGTCGCGGCGAGGGCGTCGCCGTGGAACGCGGTTCGCCGCTCAATAATCACGCCCAGAATACCCGTGCCGAGCGCTCCGCCCAGTTGCCGGGTGAAGTTCATCGAGCCAGAGCCCTGGGATAACAGTTCCAGCGGCAGCACCTTGAGAGCTGCAGAACTCAGCGAGGGGAACACAAAGCCCATCCCAATGCGGCCAATCACCGTCCACCAGGCGAGCGTCCAGAAGGCGGTGTCAGCGCTCACGTGGGCCGTAAGCCACGAGGAATAGGCAAAGATAGCCATGCCCGCCCCGATCAGCAATCCTGGCGACAGCCGGTCGCTCATCATGCCTGCGGCGGGAAAGACGATGACCAGGACGAAGCCGGCCGGCATCAGCAGCAGACCCGCTTGGGTTGGGGTGAAGTTTTGAATCTGCTGGACGAAGACCGGGAGCAGATAGGTCGTGCCGTACAGGCCGGCCCCCAGCACAAAGCTGACCGCCGCGGCCGCAGCGAAGGGGGGACTGGCGAACACCCGCAGGTCGAGCAGCGGATGCGGAATCCGACGTTCGCGGACGAGGAAGGCCGCCGCGCAGGTCATCGTGATTGCAAGCCCTGCGAGGACGGGCGTGGAGGCCCAGCCCAAGCGCTGGCCGCTGGACATGGTTTGCAGCAGCGCGAGCAGGGCCACGCTGAGCCACACCAGAGCCGGCCAGTCCAGTCGGGCCTTCGCGACCGCAGGATCGCGATCGGGCAGGAAGAGGTGCGCCAGCGTGATGCCACCCAGGCCGAATGGAATCCCCAAATAGAAAAGGAACCGCCAGTCGAAGCTATCCATCAGCAGTCCCCCGACCCACGGACCCAGCGCCGGGGCGAGCACCACGCCAATCCCGAAGATTCCCATGGCCGCGCCGCGCTTGTCGGGGGGAAACACCTGGAACATCACGACCATCGCCAGCGGCTGGATGACGCCCGCTGCAGCGCCCTGGATCACCCGGGAGACTATGAGCACCGTATCATCCGGCGCCAGCCCGCCGAGGACCGATCCGAACAGGAACACGCCCAGGGCCACCGTCATGGTTTGCCGCTGACCGAAGGTGCGTTCGCACCAGGCAGAGAGCAGCATGGTGACCGTCATTGCGGCGAGAAAGCCGGTGGCGAGCCACTGCACCCGGGTCTGATCGATGCCGAACTGGCCCATGATTGCCGGAACAGCCACGTTGACGATGGTGGATGAAAGCACCACCGCGATCGCCGAGACCATGGCCGCCGCCGTCGCGAGCCAGCGGTACATCGACCCATAGCGCGCGAACAGGGCCTCAGTCTGTGACATCGATCGTGACCTCGGCCATCATCCCCGGCCGGAGGAGATTCTGCTGTTGGGTGATCGCCAGCCTCACGGGCAGCCGTTGGGTGACCTTGGTGAAGTTGCCGCTCGGATTGGGGTTGGGCAGTAGCGCGAACTGGCTCGTAGCGGCGCCCCCCAGGCGCTGAACCTTGGCCTCAAACGTGCGGCCGGGATAGGCGTCCACCTTCACCTTGGCCGACGCGCCAACCTTCAGTTTACGGAACTCCGTCTCCTTGACGTTCACATCGACCCAGACGGTATGCGGGTCGTGATAGAGCAGGATGCGCGAGCCCGGCGAGACGTACTCGCCCGGATCGACAACGGTCTGATCGATGACCCCATCGAAGGCCGCCACGATCTGTCGCCGTCCGAGATCGAGCCGCTGCTGTTCACGCCGCGCAGCCAGCGCGTCGATCTGGGCGTCGACGCTCGCAATCTGCTCGGCGATCACCTGCACCTGCTGGAGGCCCGTCTGGGCGACCTCGGCGCTCGCCTTCGCGCCGGAGATCGCGGCGCGGGCGCGGACGGCAGTTTGCTCGGCGGCCCGAAGCCGCGCCTGGTCCTCCTCGAACCGGCTCTTGGCGACCAGCCCTTTCCCATAGAGGGTTTCGGTGCGCTGAAAGGCCGACCGTGCCACGGCCAGCTCAGCCTGCTTGGTCAGATAGTCGGCCTGGGCGCTGTCGATGGTCGCGGAGGATACCCCAGCTTGATTGCCGACGGTGTTGCGCACCAAGCTTTGCTGGGCCAACAACTGCGCGCGCTGCGCGCGCAGGTTGGCGATGTTGGCGTTGATCTCCGCCAAGCTATATTGAGCGTCGCGGGGTTCTATGCGGACCAGAATCTGACCCCTCTCGACTTGGTCCCCGGCTTTGACATCGAGCTGAACAATCCTGCCGGCCGCCTCGCTGGAAACCGCAATGACATCTGCGGCAATGCGGGCGTCATTGGTCGACACCCGGCCGGCCCTCCCGTGCAGCCAAACCGCGCCGGCCGCAATGAGGGCCACGATCACGGCGGCGACGAGAAGCAGGCGCCGCGAGGGTTTTCGCCCGATGCGAATGCTTTTCACGCTCGCGACGGGGTTGTCATCCGCCGCGCTCATCTTTGTTCCAAACGCTGGTTGACTCGTCCCAAAACGGACAGACAGGTGACGAGATCGGCGTCAGAAATATCCGCCAGCAACTCGTCGCGAAGCGTGGCCGCAATGCTCGTGATGTGGTCGAGGACCGGCTCTGCCGCGGCGGTGAGGGTGACGCGTTTGGCTCGCCGATCATTCGGCGCCTCCCGCCGCGCAATCAGGCCGCGCCTTTCAAGGTCATCCAACTGGCGCACGATCGTCGGCGCCTCGATTCCGAGCCGATCCGCTAAATCCCGCTGTGTCAGCCCTCCGTCCGAACTTGATAGCTCAAACAACGCCAGCCACCGCGCCTGCGAGAGGCCCGTGTCCTTAAGCCGCTCGTCTAGGCGCGCCCGCCAACGACGGCTCATCAGGTTCGCTGCCTGTCCAAAGGCGTGTCTGGCGGTCATCGAGTACAAATCCGTGTCGATAGGGAGCTAATAATTAGCATCAAAACGCCCCGGCGCAAACCTCGCGGCGCTTGTTGGATGATAGCCCCCTAACCATTAACCTACGAAGGTGCGTTGGGTGCGATTGGGCGCCCTTCGGGAAATACTAGGGCTACCCTTGGGTCTGAAGCGGGGGTTCATATGTATCGTCGAATCGTTCTTGCCTACGATGGCAGTGTGGAGGGACGTGCCGCGCTGCGCGAGGGCGCGATGCTGGCCATGAGGCTTCGGGCCCGGGTCTTTCTCTTGTCGGTCGCCGCAGAGACGCCTGGAAGACGGCTGGCCGAAGGTGCGTACGCCGGAGTCATCGCTCACGAGCAGGAAGCGTACCGAGCGGTGCTGGAAGAGGGCGTCACGGGGCTGCGGCAACTTGGCCTCGAGCCGGTCGCCGAGTTGCGGAGCGGCGAGCCCGCTGCTGAGATTGCCGCCTTCGTAGAGCAAGTCGCCGCAGACCTCCTGGTCGTAGGCCACCGGCATCGGAGCTTTCTTGATCGATGGTGGGCCGGCAGCAGCGGCGCCTACCTGATGGACCGCATCAATTGCAGCATGTTGATCGCCGGCCACCTGGTCTCGGACGAAGCGCTTGTCGACGCACGTGGGGGGGGCAATGAGTGACCTTGCCCCCACCCTTGGACCAGGTCGGGCCGGGATTTCTCGCCGGTCAGGCGTCGGGTGGGCCATGTGTCCCGACGCCATTCATGAGCTCGATCGGGCACTTGTCGCCGATCGCGCTGTGGGGACGATGTTCGTTGTAGTCCCTACGCCAAGCCTCGCATTTTGATCGGGCGTCGTCGAGGGACATGAACCAGGCGGTGTTCAAGCATTCGGGCCGGACCTTGCCGTTGAAGGACTCCGCAAAGGCGTTGTCCGTCGGCTTTCCAGGGCGGCTGAAGTCCAGGATGACGCCCCGCTGGTAGGCCCAGAGATCGAGGTCGCGGGAGACAAATTCGGGGCCATTATCGACGCGGATGACCCGTGGATAGCCCACCGCTTTGCCGGCCAGTTCGAGCGTCCGGACGACGTCGCAGGCCTTGTAGGCGAAGCGGGGATCCAGCGCCGGCGAGAACCGGCTGAAAGTGTCGATGATCGCCAGGATGCGTATCTTGCGCCCGTCGAAGAGCTGGTCGGGCAGGAAGTCCATGGCCCAGACGTCGTTGGGCCCGGGCGCTGGCGCTCGCCGAGCTTGAAGCGCTGACGCGGGCGCGCGCGACCCAGCAGCAGATTGACGCGGCGCTGCGCAACGCTGCGGACCATCAACTCGAGCGGAAACGCTATGCTGCGGCCCTAACGTCAACGCATGGGGATCGCCCGTTAAGGAACAGAGTGGGTCAACTAAGAATGCAGGTTGAGCAACCTGCCACGTCACTCTGACCGCCCCCCGAATCCCGGCAAGGTGACCGGCCTGGTGCTGCTGTCGGGCTATTACCGCCAGCCCCGACCGACGGCCGCGCGGCTGCTGAAGGTCGGGCCGGGATGCTGGAGATCATTACCCGCGATGTGCGCCATCCCGTCTTGGAGGTCACCAACCAGCCCGACCAGCTACACAGCATGCCATGCGGCCCTGTGGAACATCAAGGTCCGGTCCCCGTCGTGCACGGCAACTAGGACGATTTAGCGCCCATCGAGCTGGCCGAGAACCTGGTGGCCGAGACCCGCACGCGGCGGCCGATGCAGTTCGAGCGGGTGACGGGCGCCGACCACTTCCTCAACGACGGATCCGCCGAGAACCTGTTGACCACACTTGCGGGTTGTATCCCCCCGCCGCGGGGTGACTTCCGACTGCGCTGGCCGAAATAGCCGGCGGCCTGGCCCAAACGAATGACCCTATTGCGGCTCAAACCGGCTGCGCCTTCGACTGCCTGAGGAGAGCCGCCAATTTCCCTTGGCGCAGGCCATGTGAACGGCGATAAGGTTGGCCTCTCGGGAAGTCTCGGCCATGTCCGGACTTCGATAATCCGCCCGCTAAGACGGGCGCTGTTCGGGGAACGCCAGTATGAAAGCCGCCGTGCTGCGCGAAGTGGGCAAGCCGCTTCAGATCGAAGATGTCCAGATCAACAAGCCAGGCCCCCATGAGGTCCTGATCCGCACCGTGGCCGCGGGCCTGTGCCACTCCGATCTGCACTTCATGGAAGGCTCCTACCCACACCCGCTACCGGCGGTGCTGGGCCATGAGAGCGCCGGGATCGTCGAGCAGGTGGGCTCGGAAGTCCGGACCGTGAAGGTGGGTGACCATGTTATCACCTGCCTTTCGGCCTATTGCGGTCACTGCGAGTCTTGCCTGACGGGCCACCTCTCACTTTGCGTCTCGCCCGATACCAAGCGCGGCGCTGATGAAGAGCCCCGGCTGACCACCGCCGCCGGCCCGATGATCCAGTTCCTGAATCTGTCGTCCTTCGCCGAATACATGCTGATCCACGAGCATGCCTGCGTCGCGATCCGCAAGGACATGCCGCTCGACCGCGCCGCCCTGATCGGCTGCTCGGTGATGACGGGGGTCGGCGCGGCAATGCACACCTCCAGCGTCCGTCCGGGGGAGACCGTGGCCGTCATCGGCTGCGGCGGCGTGGGCCTGTCGGCGATCAACGGGGCGGCCATCGCGGGCGCCGGCCGCATCATCGCCATCGACACGGTCGCCGCCAAGGGCAACTTGGCCATGGAGTTCGGCGCAACCGACTTCATCGACGCCTCCCAGACCGACGCGGTCAAGGAAGTGCTCGAAATGACCAAGGGCGGGGTGCACCACGCCTTCGAGGCCATCGGCCTGTCCAAGACCGCCGAGCAGGCCTTCAACATGCTGCGCCGGGGCGGCACGGCCAACATCATCGGCATGATCCCGGTCGGCCAGAGCATCACCCTGATGGGCGCCGCATTCCTGGGCGAGAAGAAGCTGCAGGGTTCCATGATGGGCTCGAACCGCTTCCCGATCGACATGCCCCGCCTAGTGGACTTCTACATGAACGGCAAGCTAAAGCTCGACCAGATGATCTCCCAGCGCATCAAGCTCGAGCAGGTCAACGAGGGCTTCGCTGACATGAAGCGCGGCGAACTGGCCCGTTCGGTCATCATGTTCACATCTAACGAGTAAGCGAGAGCCCATGCGCGAGTACCTGAAGCTCTATATCGACGGCCAGTGGGTCGAGCCGGTGGCGCTCAAGACCCTGGACGTCATCAATCCCGCCAATGAAGAGGTCGCCGGCAAGATCGCGCTCGGCGCCGAAGCCGATGTGGACAAGGCCGTAAAGGCCGCGCGCAAGGCCTTCGCCACCTGGTCTCAGACCACCCGCGAAGAGCGGCTGGACGTCATGCAGCGGGTGCTGGCCGAGTACCAGAAGCGCTTCGGCGATCTGGCCAACGCCGTCACCGAGGAAATGGGCGCCCCGGCCTCGCTGGCCCAGCGCGCCCAGGTGCCGGCCGGCATGGGCCACCTGGCCACCGCCATCGGCATCCTCAAGGACTTCAAGTTCGAGGAAGACCGCGGCGCGACGATGATCGTCAAGGAGCCGATCGGCGTCTGCAGCTTCATCACGCCCTGGAACTGGCCGCTGAACCAGATCATGTGCAAGGTCGCCCCGGCGCTGGCCACCGGCTGCACCATGGTGCTGAAGCCGTCGGAGGTCGCTCCCTTCACCGGCCAGATCTTCGCCGAGATCATGCATGAGGCCGGCGTGCCGGCCGGCGTGTTCAACATGGTCCATGGGGATGGCCTTGGCGTCGGCGTGCCGCTCTCGACCCATCCGGAAGTGGACATGGTCTCCTTCACCGGCTCCACCCGGGCCGGCATCGAGGTGGCCAGATCGGAAGAGCACACGTCTGAACTCCAGTCACGTCCTAATCTCGTATGCCGGCTCCTGCGTGAAAAAAAAAAAAAAAATAACTCAAGC
>CALEOQ010000590.1 GCA_937910255.1 uncultured Caulobacteraceae bacterium
GGGGAGGGGGAAGGAGCGAGTGAATTAAGTTGTGTTATTTCTGTTTTTATTTTATTTTTTTTTTCAAGCAGAAGACGGCATACGAGATTACGACGTGACTGGAGTTCAGACGTGTGCTCTTCCGATCTTTGGCCGCATCGGGAGGGTGACGTTCTCGCAGACTGGCGCAACGCTCAGCTATGCAGGACGGACTTTCCAGAGCCTCAAGGGGGCCGGATTCAAGGCCAACTTCTACGACATTGAAACCGGCGAGCACTTCTGGATTTCAGGTCCAAAGCGAGATGGCGCGGATGGTCTCTACGGACGCATCACCCAGGCTGCTAACGTGGATTCCGATGTAGCTGACGTCTACTGGCGCGACATTCGCCGGATTCCAGAGCCCACCAAGAGCTGATACCATAGCTTTGGCTTGATCTCCCTGCCGACGGCTTGTTTGGCCATCCAGCGCTCATCTCCACAGCGAAGCGGATAAGGGTCAGCTGAGAGCTGCCCCCTCCCCAGCCCTACCCCGCCATGGCCGCCACCTCCTCGACCGCGGCGACAACGGCCCCTGGTTGCTCGATGGGGATGTTGTGCCCGCAGTCGATCAGGCGCCGGAAGCCTCGCTCAGATAAGCCGGCGAGCTCATCGTGCATGCCGAACCACGCCGCCGTCTGCGCGTCGTTTTCCAGGAACGCGCCTTGTGTCGTGTCCGTGGCGCTGAGCACGGCGAGCGGCGTTTGGCCGAGCGGCTTCTTGTCGGCGGCCGCCTCAATGGCGGTTGAGGCCCGGAGATGCAGGCTCTCCGAAATGGCCGTGCGCAGGTAGGACGGGCGCGTCCACATGTCATGGAAGGCCGCATTCATGGCCGACGAGACGTCGGGCCGCGGCACGGCGATCCGAGCCTTGTACTCTGGCGCAGCCGGCGTGAGCCGCCCCGCCTGCGCCAACTCCAGCAATCGCTGGAAGACCTCCCGTTCCTGGTCGAGGTGCGGGCTTGGTCCGCCATAGAGGCGCTGCTCCCAATCGGCGAAGCAGGAATCGACCAGCACCAGACCCAGGCAGTCCTGCCGATAGAGGGCGGCGAACAGGCGCATGCGTATGCCGCCGGCCGAGTGCCCGACCAGAATGTAAGGTGGACCCAATTGCGCCGCGGCCAAGGCGGCTCGCAGATCAGCAACGATAGCGCTTGAGGTCCTGGGCTCCGGCCCTGGATCGCTGAAACCCAGGCCCGCATTGTCGAACGAGACGACGCGAAACCGACGTGAGAGCCGGTGCTGAACGAGCGCCCAATCCAGGGTGACGCCGAGATAGCCTGCGGCCAGAACCACTGTGATGGGGCCCTCGCCCGTGATGCAGAGGTTCAGCCTTCGGCTGGCGGAAATCGGCGCAAGGGTCTGGGCGCAGGCGTAGACGTCCATCGACGCCGATGGATCGTGGGGTGTCGTATTCACGGGATAATCCTGAGAGAAGATTGAGGCGAGCCAGCGGGCGCGCAGGCCTGCGCGTCTGGGCGTTCACGGCCTCGCGCAGGGCGCGAGAAGGGCTCAGCTCTCTTTCACGCGGCGAGCCTAGCCGCACGCCTGAGCGACCGCAATGCAAGCGGGCCGACCGGGATCGAGCGCTAGGACTCTCTTGACCCGCCTCGTGATCGGTCAGAAGGATTGGGAACGATCACCGCGCCTCGCGGTGAGCCGCGGTACCGCCGTGGTGGATCAGACATTCTGGCGCTCGCGCCGGAGGGATGATGCACCGCGGGGCGTCTCAGCCAGGAGACGCCAATGCCACACCCCCTCACCGCAGATCAGCAGGAAGAATTCGCGCGCAAAGGCATGCTGTCCCTGCCTGGGTTCTTCCCCACGGCTGACATCGCGATCATGCGCGACCGCCTCTGGGAGGATCTTGAGGCGAGATATCGGCTCAGTCGCCAGCACCCCGGTAGCTGGCCGACGGCGTCGCCCTCGCAGTTTCAGAAGCTGAGGCGCTCTGCCGCCTTCGCGGCCCTGGCGTCGCCCACGCTGTTCGCGATCGCAGACACCCTGATCGGCCCTGGCCGCTGGGCGGCGCCAGAGCATTGGGGGGCGCCTCTGGTCACCTTCCCGAGTCCGACCCCGGTTCTCCAGCGACCGCCCTGGCATCTGGATATTGGTGGCCAGGAGCCGCTAAGTCCCTTGCCCGCCTTGAGGATCTTCACCTTCCTTGAGCCGGTTGGCGCCCATGGCGGCGGCACGCTGTACGTGGCCGGCTCACATCATCACGCCTTGGCGTGCGAGCGGTTTCATGGGGCGCCGGTGCGCTCGGCCCAGGTGCGCGACTGGCTCAAGCAGGATCCGTGGTTCGCCCGCCTGCTCGCCACGCCCACTGGGAGTCTGAGGTCTTTGATCGGCGCCGAGGCCCAAGTTGGCGCTCACACGGTGACCCTGGGGGAGATGACCGGCCAGCCGGGCGACCTCATCATCATGCATCCCGCGCTTCTTCATGCGCCAAACCACAATGCGTGCGATCGGCCCCGAATGATGCTGACCGACTCCATCCGTCGGCGCGAAAAGGCCAATACGAGCGCCTAACCTGGGGCGATCCGGGGGTGAAACGCGATTTCTTCGAAAAAAAGTCGGGGGATCGGCGACCGCTTTCCGACCGGCTCGGGCGCTCTCTCGGCGCGCCCGGCGGCGCCCCCCCTATAAGCAATACTTACTGCCCTAAACTCTAGTCGCGCGCGCGAGCAGTTCTATCTCCCCCAAACCCGTTACGAAACCGTTGGTTTTAGGAGCTTTTTCGGAATGTACACGTAACGTTCTGTGAACATTTGCGCGTGATTTTCGCTGTTGCCGCTGATTGAGCGGGCAACACATGGAACGTGAATGACCCAACAGACGAAGAAGAAGCTCATCGCCTGGAAAGCCGTACGGCCGATGGTGGGCGACCTTGGCCGCACGACCTGGTGGCGGCTCGTCCGCGACGGCAAGGCGCCGCAGCCAGTGCAACTGACACCGGGGCGGATCGCCTGGGTGGAGTCCGAAATCCTGGACTGGATTGATCACCGCCAACCTACCAGCGCCAAGGCAGCGGCACATGTCCTCCCGGAGACGCCTGAACGGATCACCCGCAGGTAGCTGGGGCGGCTTACTGAGCCTCCCCTCCACACACATCGCTGAGGCAGGCGCGTCGACGTCAGAGCTCTGACGTCTCGCGCCTGCCGACCGCCCCCTCCCCCGTCGGACGAACACGCATGTCTCAATCTTATCCGATCCAGGTACGGCTACCCTCTGAGCTCTTCGTCGAGCTGAAGGAGGTCGCCTCCTCCACGAACCAGACCCTCCCCGCCGTGATCAGGGAGCGCTTGGCGCTGGCCTCGTTTTTCCATCAGACGGTCCTGTCGCTTCGTGCAGACCTAGCGCTATCGGGCGCCCTGCCGCCGGCCCGCGGACTGGCAGGACATCAACCCCTTCATCCCGCCGTGCTCGAAGGGATGCTCGCGGAAATCCTGATGACACTGCGCATCCTGGCCAGTCCCCAGAAGATGAAAGAGGCCCAAGCCTCGGTTGAGTACGGCGGGCTGCCGGTCTGGAAGCCTCGGTGATCGTCCGCCTGTGCTAAGCCACAAAGTCCTCACCCGAGCCGATGTCGGCGCTGTCGGCGCCTACTATGCCGACGGCGCCGACGACTATTTCGCCAAGGAGGGCGAGAGCCAGATCTGGCAAGGACGTGGCGCTGAGATGCTGGGGCTCTCAGGGCAGGTTCAGGCCGGTCGGTTCCAGGACCTCCTGGCTGGGCGGGTCACGCCCGGCCAGGCCCCGGCCCGCGGATCAACCCGAGCCGACAGCAAGAGCCGGATCGGGATCGACTTCACCTTCTCCGCTCCAAAGAGCGTCTCCATTCTCGCCCTTGTCGGTGGCCATTCGGTCCTTGTGGAAGCCCACGACAGGGCCGTCACCAAGGTCATGGAGTTGGTCGAACAGCAGGCGCGCGCCAGGCAGAAGTCGGCCGGCGTCACCCATGAGGAGCGCACGGGAAACCTGATCATCGCCAAGTTTCGGCACGAAACCACGCGAGAGCAGGATCCCGCGCTTCACACCCACGCCGTCATCATGAACCTGACGCGACGCGCCGACGGCCAGTGGCGGGCGTTGAGCAACGAAGCCATCATCAAGATGACCGGCTACCTGGGCGTCCTGTACCGGGCCGAACTCTCGCGTGAGCTCCAGGAGAAGGGATATGAGCTGCGCTTTGGGCGGGAAGGCACGTTCGAGATCGCGAGCGTCAGCCGTGCCCAGATCCAGGGATTCAGCCGGCGTAGCGCGCAAGTGGAGGCTGAGCTCGCCAAGTCGGGTTTGATCCGCGCCACGGCCACGACGGCCCAGCGTCAGATGGCGACGATGAAAACGCGGCAGAGGAAGTCGCCGGAGATGGATCGCGATGTGCTCCACGGCTCTTGGCGACAGCGGGCTAGTGAGCTCGGGATCGAGTTGGGGGAGCGTGCGCGCACGGCGCGCCAGAAAAGCTCAATCATGGCGCTCTTCAAGCCACCGGCGGCTATAGTCGCGTCCCGCAATGCCACAGCCGCGGTCCGCTATGCCATCGGCCACCTGTCGGAGCGCGAAGCCGCATTCACCGGCACGAGACTAATCGAAGTGGCGATGCAGCATGGGGTCGAGGGCTCGACTCTGGAGGCCGTCCTCGCTGCCGTGCGTCGTGAGGTCGATCAGGGACGATTGGTTCAGGAGGAGCCAAGCTACGCGCCGGCCAAGGAGCGCAGCGCGACGGGACGCACTTTCTCGCAGCTCGTCGGTGATCTTCGAGCGGCGGGAGAGCCGGCCAACCAGGCCCATGAGCGCGTCTATCAGGCCATTGCCGAGAGCCGTCTTTTGGAGCTTCCGCCGAGGTTCACTACCCCAGTGGCCGTAGAGAACGAGCGTGAGATCCTGCGGATCGAGCGCGAGGGACGTCGGGCGGTCCGTCCGTTTCACAACCCTGAAAGGGCGGCGCATAGGCTGCCGCACAACGAACTCACCATTGAGCAATGGAAGGCTGCGGTCCTGATGCTCTCGACATCAAACCGGGTGGTTGGGATCGAGGGCCTGGCCGGGACCGGCAAGAGCCACATGCTCCAGGCCGCCAAAAAGGAAATTGAGAAGGCCGGCCAG
The DNA here is from genome assembly GCA_937910255.1 of uncultured Caulobacteraceae bacterium. Taxonomy (GTDB): domain Bacteria; phylum Pseudomonadota; class Alphaproteobacteria; order Caulobacterales; family Caulobacteraceae; genus Phenylobacterium. The sequence goes on from CALEOQ010000590.1 coordinate 5,124, forward strand.
GAGGTCAGGGTCCTTGCCCCCTATGGCGCCCAGGTGAAGGCGCTGCGTGAACTCGGCGTCAAGGCGAACACGGTCTCGTCCTTTCTCGCGGCGAAGTCGCGCGAGCTGTCGCCCGCGACCGTCCTCGTTGTCGATGAAGCTGGCGTGGTCCCCACCCGACAAATGGCGGCGATACTGAAGCTGGCCGAGGCGGCGGACGCTCGCGTCGTCCTGATCGGAGACCGCCAGCAGACCAAAGCGATCGAGGCGGGCAGACCCTTCGATCAGCTCATCAAGGCCGGTATGGATTTGAGCCGGATGACCGAAATCCAGCGCCAGCTCGATCCAAAGCTGAAGGAGGCTGTCGGCCTCGCGGCCAGCGGAAAGGCCGCCATGGCGCTGGAGCGGATCAATGACGTCTACGAGATTGGGAATCCGCACGCGAGGCGTGAAGCCATCGCAGATGCTTATGCGCGCCTCTCACCGGCGGAGCAGCAGCGGACACTGATCATCTCGGGCACCAATGAGGCCCGCCGCGAGATCAACGCCAACGTCCGGCGGGCCCTGCGCCTCGATGAGGGCGGCGTCCCCGTAGAGTTTCTGGTTCGCCGGGACACCACCCGCGAAGAGCGGAAGTTCGCCAAGAACTATGAGGTCGGAGACCGGGTTCAGCCGGAGCGGGACTATCCAGCCCAGGGTCTGAAGAAGGGCGTCGCCTACCAAGTGACCGATATCGGCAAGGAGGATCGCCTGACGGTCGCCGACGCCAGTGGCCGCAAGATCGTGTTCAGGCTCGAGGAGGCGCAGGAGCTCTCGGTCTACAGCGCTACGAAGGCTCAGCTGACAAAGGGTGATCTGGTCCGGATCACGCGCAACGACGCCGCCCGCGATCTGGCCAATGGCGATTGTCTCCGTGTCGAGGCCATCACCAGCCAGTCCATCTATCTCAGTGACGGTAAGCGCGACGCTCTACTGCCCAGGAAGGATCCGCTTCACATCGACTATGGCTACGCCCGGACCGTCCATGGCAGCCAGGGCCTGACCGTCGACCGGGTTATCTTCGAGGCTGAAGCCGGCAGCCCCACCACAGCGCAGGACACCTTCTACGTCGGCCTTTCGCGAGCGCGCCTCGAGGTTCAGATCTTCACCGACGATGCGAAGCGCCTGCCTGGCGCACTCCAGCGCGAGCGCAACAAGACCGCCGCCCTCGACCTTCAGCGCGAGCGTGATCTTGAGCGCACCCAACGCGGCGTCGGCGGGCGCGAGCTCGGCTGAGCAGAGACCCGCCCCTTGAACAGGCCGCCGGGAGAGATTTGGAGTTGCGTTGCGCCTCCTCCGACCCACTGTACAGGCCACTACGTGGCGTCCGACACTCCTGCGGAGAAAGTCGTCATCTTTTCAGTAACTTGCGCAGTCCCGCGCCGACACCTCTGTAGTGATCCCCGACCCGCCCAACTCACACTTTCCCCCACATTTACAAACACTTGCGCGGCACCCGAAGGTGCGTCTGGTGTATAGGGAAATTAAGGACCGAAATGGGAAGCGATCGGGTCAGAACAGACACAAAGCCCATAAGCATTAGGCGCGGTGAGAGCATCAAGAGCAGGAAACGAAAGATGTGAGACGGACATGAGACCACTGTAAGACGGATGCGAGACGGATATGGGATCATGGAGGGACCAACGTGAGACCATCATGAGCCAAAGGTGAGACCAACCTTGGACTGAGCTGATACCCAAAGCCGATATCGGGAATGGTCAGGAATATCGCGCGACCTAAACCCGCCGTTATGCCTGAACCTGAGACACTTTTAGGGACCGAGGCCAGGGTTGGGCCAGGCCCCGGCGGATCTTGCGAGGCGCGATAGTGCCGCAAGCCAGCGCGGATGTGAGCAATGAGCAACGGAAGAAGTCTGCCTCAGAGTTGGCCCGGTCTAAGCGCAGCCGCGAGGCTACGGCTGGTCCTCCCGGAAATCGAGGCTTGGGCGAGAGAGTACGGGAGTCACGACGTAATCGTCGCCGACCTTGCCGACCGCGGCCTCGTCGTGAGCAAGGCGCTCCTGCGAAAGGAGCTGCTGAAATACCGTCGAAAGATGGCCGCCACGCCTGGGGCCGGGAGCTCAGCGAAACCCCTCGCGCCGCACGCCGTCACACAAGTCAGGACCGACGCGGTTCGTCGGCCAACAGAGGCGGCGGCTCAACAGAACACTGAGGCATTGGTGATCGACGGTCCCAGAGACGCTTGGCCAAGCAAGTTGCGCGATGTCCTCGATCCGAAAACGCGCTACCGCATTGCCGACGAGTTCATGCACGTGCATGAGAGACCGAGGCTTGGTCGAAAAAAGTGGGAGGAGGAGCAGCGCGCCAAAGCCCTGCCACCAGAGCCGGAGTAACCTCTGCGACATCGGCCGACGTCGGTCGACGGCCGACGCTACCGAACCTCGACCGTTGACGCCCGCTCCGGCCCCCCAACGTCCTCGTCCGGCTCGGAAACCCGCATGAAGAGTTCGATGAGCGGCGGAAGCACGGGAATTTTGTACGTCGTTTTTAACACGTCGGAATTCTCATGTTCGAATTTCCCGAACGTTTTAACACGACGAGCCCCACGTGTTCGCACCTGCGTTCGCTGAGAACAACGGCCCAGCCATGCGAGCTTGAGCTCAAAGAGCGATCCAAGGCTCTGGGCAAGGAGGCGTACAACATCGGCCGAAAAACGTTTCCTCCTCAGGCTATGCCGCTGGGAGATTTTCAGCCAGCTCTGGCCATGGCCAGCGCCGCGTTGGCAAGGCCAGAAGGCTCTCCAACGAGGGCATCCGCGCGCGCGGCCTCCAGCTCGTCACGACCTCCGTAGCCCCAGAGCACGCCCAGCGCACGCATCTCGTTGACGTGGGCACCGACGATATCGTAGCGGCGGTCGCCGACCATGACGCAATACCTCGGCTTCAGTCCATTGCGGTCAATCACGTAGGCAATGAGTTCGGGCTTGTGGTCGAGCAGGCCTCCAGGCTCTGACCCATGGATGGCGACGAAAAGATCATCGAGACCGACATGCTGCAAAATGCGCTGGGCGAACTCGGTGCGCTTGGATGTCGCTAGGATGAGCTCTGCCCCGCAGCTTCGCATGGTTCGCAGCGCCTCTGGAATCCCGGGATAGACCACGCTCTCGAACAAACCGCGCTGGCCGTAGTCAGCGCGATATGCCGCCACGCCCTCGCTGACGCGATCGTCCCTGTAGGGTTCCAGCAGCAGCCGCATGACCTCCTCAACAGGGGGACCGATGAGAGCGGTGAGATCGAACCCAGGATCAGGCTCATGGCCGAGCGCGCGGAGCGCCGCCGCGCAGCTGGACCAGATCCCAGGCGCCGAGTGGATCAAGGTGCCGTCCAGATCCAAGATGATGGTGGGAGTCGTCACTCAGCTATCGCTCCGAGCTGGCGATGATGCTCCCAAATCGCTGCTCACCCTCGCGGAGACCACCCAGGTTGCCGCCCGCAGGCAAGGGCCACTTGGAGTATCCCGCTGAGCTAGTGCAGCGCGCAGCGCCGCAACCGCCCTTGCACGCAGGTCGGGATGTTCTCGCAGGATGGCCCCTAAGGCGCCCACCCGAGAACAAACCTCCACCATCGACTCCAAGTCTCCGCTGCTGACCATCGTGTCGTGAGCATCTACCCTGACCCCGAGCAGGCCAACCTCGCTCAAAAGGCGTTTGATTTGCTCCGGATCGGACAAGGAAAACGGCGCGGACTGCGCGGCGCGTCGCAGAAGCTCTTGCGGGAGATGGGGAGCCGCGGCGGCGAGCGGCAAGGCGTCGAGTTCGTTCTCTTCCAGCGCTCGCCAGCAGACGAAGCTGAGCCGTCCACCCGGCCGAAGCGCCTGACAAAGATTGGCAAAGGCCGCCCGCGGCTCATCGAAGAACATCATGCCAAAGCGGGAAAAAACCGCGTCCAAAGAGTGAGGCTGGAGCGGGAAGGACTGCGCGTCGCCGCACTCGAACGAGATGTTCGGCGGCTGGCCCCGGTGGCGTCTAGCTGCCTCGACGGCGGCCGGAAGGAGTTCTAGGCCGACAACCCCGCCCGTCAAGCCAACCGCCTCGGCAAGAGCCGCCGGCGTCCGGCCAACACCACAGCCCACGTCGAGCACACGCTCGCCCGGCCCAAGCCCCAAAGCTTCAATCGCTGGCCGGCCAAGTGGTGCGAGCTGAAGCTCAATCTGCTCGCCCAGCTCCAGCCAAGTGAGTACCTTCGGATCGAGGGTAGGGAGCGTTGAGACCACGACCTAGGCTATAGGCGTCGCTGACGGATGTCACTCAGGGCTGGGCGATCTCGACTGGCCGGAGAGTGCTCTGGCAAGTTCATATGTCCGTCTGCTCTGACAGCTCCAGGGCGTCGTCGACCTCAATTCCCAGATAGCGCACAGTGCTCTCCAACTTGCCGTGTCCCAAGAGCAGCTGGCACGCCCGGAGATTGCCTGTGCGTTTGTAGATCAGCGCTACCTTGGTACGCCGCAGACTATGGGTGCCGTAAGCTCGCGGCTCTAGGTCTGCGAGTTGAACCCACCGATCAACAAGCCTGGCGTACTGTCGCGTGGTGAGGTGTTCCCCTGGCCGACTCCGGCTCGGGAAAAGCCAGTCGTCCGAACGGCGTCCACGAGCGGCGAGCCAGCTCAGCAGCGCCAGGCGTGTCGGCTCGGTGATCTCAAAGGGGACGGGTCGTCCTGTCTTTTGCTGAATGATTGTCGCGCGGGTCCTGACCGCACCGCCCGGGGCCACATCGCTAACGCGCAATTTTACGAGGTCGCATCCGCGAAGCTTCGCGTCGATCGCGCAGTTGAAGAGCGCAAGATCACGCAGCTGGCCGCCATTCTTTAGCAACTGTCGGATTGCCCAAATGTGCTTCGGCTTTAGGGGCGGCTTCGGCCCGATTATGCGGCCGGTGTTCCAGGGTTTGGACTGGACGCGGAACAGGTCAGGTTGAGACATAGCTCACCTCCCAAGGCGGACCCCCGACCAGGATGAGTTTCTCATGTTTTGGTTAGCCCAAAGTGCACACCAACCACTTGGGCTGAATTGCGCCAGAAGCGGGAGCTGGCTTCTGGCCAGTCTGCGGACATTCCTCGGCGAAAACGAGTATCCGTCCGGGAGGAACGACAGCGGACGAAACCGACCTGCAGAAGACGTCCGGGTGTCTGGATTTGGGCTAGGCCAACAGGCGCTCAATGACTACCGCTACCCCATCATCGTCGTTAGTCAGGGTAACCTCGTTCACCGCGCCTAGCACTCGCGGGTGAGCGTTAGCGACGGCTACGGAGTGCCCTGCGAACGCCAGCATCTCTAGATCATTGGGCATATCGCCAAAGGCGACGACGTCACCCGACCGGATGCCTAGGCCGTTGCACAGAAATCCCAAACCACTGCCTTTGCTAATGCCCGCAGGAGCTAGCTCCACGATTGGAAGGCCCGAATGACTGATCTGCGCGCGGTCATAAACGCGCGCCCCGACCAGCTCGGACATAGCTTCGGCGTCATGTGACGGGTGATGAGCAATGATTTTTGCCACGCTCTCCTCGAGGAGCGGCACTGCGCATCCGACACGTTGAACTGGCTCGGCCTGCCAGTCATCCCAATAGGGCGGGAACGTGTGCTCTTGCGAGAAGTCGGCCCCATGCTGAATGGCGAAAGAGACGCCGGGTACCCACCGGCGCAAGTCTGTGATGATGGCTCGCCCGACATCGGCTTCAAAGTGGTGACTCCCAACGACCTCCCGTTTCGCCAGGTCGTAAAGCAGTGCGCCATTGCAGCAGACCGCCAAGCCCGTCAGACCGAGACTCTCGGCAAGGGTCTCGACGTCTCTGGGGGGCCGCGCAGTCACAAACGCAACTTTGATTCCCGCCGTCTGGGCCGCGCGTATAGCCATCCTAGTGCGCTCAGAGACAATCCCGTCGGATCGGATCAGTGTCCCATCCAAATCCGTGGCGATCAGTGCGACTGGCACTCGGTTCCCGCTCCCCAACCTAGGCGAAGTAGGTTCGCTAAAGGGCCGCGGGTCAATATCAGCTTCCGCCCTCTGGGCAGTTCGCCGGCACTGCGGCCGCCCGCTCGGCGATAAGAGTGACGGCAAGGATGCGCCAGGAGCAGAACTTTGGATTGGTCCGGAAAGCGGACATTCTTGAGGATGGCGGAACGCGCAAGCCTTGCTCAGTTCCACCCGCCGAGTTGCACCGTCCCCTGGTCCGCCCGGCTCAGCAGATCAAGAAACTGACGCACTAACACGTCGGCAAGTTCGCAGCCGGAGAGGCGTTCTTTTGGGTGTGCCGTCGCCATCCAACGCAGTTCACGTGAGAGGGAGAGTTTCGGCACGTAGATGACGCGTCGGATCTCGTCGGGCATGCCGATCGTCATGAGGTTTTCGGATGGCATGAAAAGCGGGCCATTCCATTCGGCCGCGATCAGACCAGCCTCTTCGAGCACGGAGTTAAAGATCGACTGCTTCCAACCGATGTTGAGTGTGAAACCGCGCCGGTCGCGCAGCACGCATCGTCGGTCTTCAGCGAGCGCGACGATTTCCATGCCGAGCTCGTCGCTGACCTTATTTGCGAGAGCCGCAGTCGCGGCCACGATGGTCTGCACCTGCGGATGAATGTTGGAGATGATCCAACTCGCGTCCCTAAAACACTTGGTCTCGTCAGCGATCAAATCAGCGTCCCGCTTAACCACGCGAGCACGTGCGAGCGCGTCCATCGGCGCGATCTTGCCGCCGAGTTCTTGCACTCGGGCTTTGACGGCGCCGGCAAGTTGCTCAATGCCGTATTGCTCAAGCGCGAAACGAACGTGGGTTTCAGGAAGCCAGGTCGGAAGGCTGCTGGTCCCGTCGAGTTGCACGAAGAGCAAGCCCTTCCAGCCCTGATTGAGACAACGATCGGTGATCGCGGTCTGCTCGACACGCGTCCACTTGGTTTCACCCCAAGGGGAGCGGAAAAGCGTCACCACGAGGCGCGCACCAAGGAACGGCGCCCGCATGGATTCGAGACCGTCGGTGCCGGCCAAGTCTTCCTGTTGGCGCGGGAAGAAAAAGACATTCAGGCCAGCCAAGCGGTCGTGCAGTTCGCGGGCGACGGCCTCGTCTCGCGCGAGGAACGAGACAGCGACGTCGTAAGACGTCGTCGCAGCGGGATCGTCTATCGGTTCTTCCATGGCGCTAGTCCCCCTTACCAACGCCTAGCATGTTGGGTGAGCAATGGCCCCACCCGGTTCGGGTCTCGATGGTCAAGGTTTCGCGCGTTCGGACTCCAACCTTCAAAAGGCAAGCGGACCACCTGAGCGTAGAATGCGAGTGATGCACGTTCCAAGCGCGAGTTCTCGGATGCGCCACTTCTGGAAGTTGGCATCTCGCCCGAAATCCGATTTCCGCTGTCTCACACAGATCGCCTCACAACCAAGGTTCTGCACCAAGCCGCAGCTTCTCTCCCGCTGGTGTTGGCCTGACCTCTGCTGAGCACTATCTCGTAGCGACGCGGCGCGAGGGGGCGCGACATTGCCAGGCCATAACTTCAAGGTGCCGGGACTGATCCGCGCGGGGTTCCAGTACCAGGACCTTGTGGCGATCGAGACCCTGATCGACTTTTATCGGGACCCACAGCGCTATGACTGGGTCAAACTGGACGCCGAGGACCGCGCCTATCGTTCGATCGACGACGTCGTGGCCTGCCGGGCCGACGGCCTCTACGAGCTCACCCAGGTCAAGTTCGCCGCAGATCCTGCAGCCGCAACCAGCCGGCTAAGCTGGGAGTGGCTTCTTGAGCATCGGCCGAAGGGCCGCTCCCTCCTCCAGAAGTGGGCTGCAACCACCGCCGAACACCGTGCCGCCGGGACCCTCGCTCGGGCCGTCCTCAAGACGGACCGCGCGCCGGATGCTGAATTCGGGCAATGCCTGACCGGTGTGCGCATCGATTGGGGAAATGTCCCGCCCGCGGTCCAGCGTCAGGTCTCCGATCAGCTCGGATCGCTCGAGGCGGCGAAGGCGTTCTTCGCCGATTTCGAATTCCTCCACTCGCTGCCGCATCTGGATGATCTCGAGGAACAGCTGTGGTCGCGCATTGCGTCTGATACTGACCGAGGTGGCTGGTCGCTATTCCGCGACCAGGTCGAACGATGGTCAACACGCAAAAACCAGCCCCATCCCGACGGCAGGATCCGGTACATCCACCTCCGCCAGGCTTTCGCGGCTGAGCGGCCGCGGCCAATCCCTCAGGACTTTCTCGTCCCGGCTGGCTACCAGCCGCCCGATGAGGCCTTCGACAAGAAATTTCGGGCCGAGGCTTTCGGGGCCGATGGGCTAGAGGTGCTCTGGGGACCGCCCGGGCGGGGGAAAAGCACCTACCTGAGCCACTGCGTCGCCAAGGCGAGCCGTAGGAAGACCGTCTGCATCCGCCACCATTACTTCCTCAGCCTGGATGATCGCTCCGAGGGCCGCTTCCACTTCCACGCCATCAGCCAATCGCTGCAGCATCAGCTCCGTGACGCCATTCCAGGGTTTCCAACCGACTCCGGCGAGCTCGGCGACCGCCTGGCCTTAGCCGCGGACATGCTTGCCCAGGAGAACCGTCGGCTTGTCGTCGTCGTCGACGGGCTCGACCACGTTTGGCGCGAACACCGAGACCGGCACGATATGGAGGAACTCTTCGCCGTCCTCCTCCCACTTCCTCCCAACGTCTCCCTGGTGGTTGGCACGCAGCGGATCGATCCCAGGGAGCTCCCAACCCAACTGCTGAAGGTCACGCCGGTCGAAGATTGGCGCGAGCTCCCGCTGATGTCGCCAGACGCCGTGCGCGACTGGCTGACCAATCAGGACGAAGCCGGTCGCCTGAACCTCAGCGGCTTCAACGGTGATCACCGGGCACGCATGTTCCGCGAGGTCGCTGTCGCCCTGCACGAGGTCTCCCAAGGCCTACCTCTGCACCTGATCTATTCCTTTGAAAGCCTCTTGCGGACGGGAGACCCAATCGACGCCGGCGACGTCCGAGCCCTTCCCGCCTGTCCGAGCGGCGACATCAGGGACTACTACCGGGCGTTCTGGGAACGCGGGAGCGCCAAGACCCGCGCGATCCTGCATGTCCTGGCCGGCCTCGCTTTCGGGCCGCCCCCCTCGGCCCTGCACGATTGCTTCGGCCGATCGGACGAGGCGATGGCCGCATTCGCCGAGGTCAGCCATTTGCTCGAACTTCGCGAGACCGGCGTGCGCCCCTTCCACGGCAGCCTGTTTGCGTTTGCGCGCGACCTGCCCGATCACGACCATCTCTTCCGGACGCACGCGCCCGACGTACTCAGCTGGCTCCGGGGGCCGAACGCCGGGTACTGGCAATGGGCTTGGAGATGGATCACTGAGCGTCAGCTCGGCGACGCGAAGAGCCTTATCGAAAAGACCACCCGTTCTTGGGCGATCGAAGGGCTCACCGCAGGCTACCCGCTGGATCAGGTCACCACGATTCTGCACCACGCTGAGCGCGCTGCTTTCGACGTCCTCGATCTCGAACGTCTCCTGGCCATCCGCTCATTGCGGATCCGGGCGCTGAACGCCCCCGAATTTCAAATGCAGGAATGGCACCTCATCCCCGAGGCGGCGATCTCCCTGGCGGTCGAACCTACCCCGCACGCCCTGATGCGGACGGATCTGGTGAACACGCCCACGGCGCTGATGCCATTCGTGGCGCGCACCTCCGTGGCGTCAATCCGGGAGCGCGTCGTCAGCTCAGCAATCAACGAGCTCAATCGGCGGATCAGCCTCAGCCGAGGCGACGAAACGCTCCGCAACGACCATTATTCGCGCCTGGCCCAGAGCATCGTGAGCGTGGTCGCCTGTCGCGGCCCGGAGGAGGTCCCCCGGGTCTTGGCCTTTTCGCGCAGGAACGATTCCTTCGGCGTCCTGTCTGCCTATGCCCGGGCTTCACGGCTGGCCGGCCAGACGGCAAACGTCTTCGAGCTGGCGCGGCATGTCAGCTCGGAGCACTTGAGCGGCGAAGTGTTGGCGTCCCTATGTTCCGAGGGGCTGGGACCAAGTAGCATTGTGGGCCTTCAGGGAAAGGGGCATCCCGTCCTCGTGTGCCTGGAGCTGGTCAAGGGCGCCACGGCTCCCCGCGTGCGGACCCATCGGGACGTCAGCCGCCTTTTCCCTCGCCTAACCGGGCATCCGGAACGGGTTTACGAAGGCACCACCGGCCTATTGCACGAAGGCTTCTTTGCGGCCCTTGCCGCGGGACTGGCGGGCCGTGCCGCAAAGGGTTGGATGAAGACTCCACCAAAGGCAGAGGGCCTATGGCTGACGGAGGCCGTCCGCGCATTTGAAGCGCTGGCCGACGAAGTGGGTCGTGTGTGGCGAGCAGAGCAGCGATGGATGGACCTCGGCGAAATCTACGCCGCCTTCCCGCTTGCAGTGCCGGATAGACGGTCCTTCGATGATAACCGCCGCTTCATCGCCGTGCGCCTTGCCCTCCGAGACATCGCATTCGATCTCAGCACGATTGGCCTGGCCGTAGACGCCAAAGGTCAGATCAAGGTCGACGCCATGGCTCGCGCTCGGAGCCATCCGTTTTGGCATGACGAAATCTGGATCGCGACGGCCGTTGAGCGGCGCATCTCGATCCATTCGCCCGATGCGGCGTCCATCCTCATCGAGGCAGTCAGCAAGAAGACTGGAGGCGTCGTTTCAGAATTCATGGAGCGCACCGACCTCTACGCGCAGCTGGCGATGTTCGCGGTGGACAACGATCTGGAGGCGCTAGCGCGCCGGACTTTGCAGACCGCGGTCGACTGCATGCTGGGCTACGGATGGCGGAAGGATTTGTTCGCCATGGAGGTCCTCGACAGCCTGTCGCTGCTGGCCAGCCGAGGGCGGGCAGAGGCGGCGCAGCGGATTCTGGAGCTGTCTGGTCCGTTCACCCAGATAACCGAATACACCGACGGTGACGAAACGAATCATGTGCGCACCGACTTCTACGAGGCCCTGGCGATCCACTTCCCGGATCGCGTACCTGCCTGCTACGCATCGCTCCTCGCGGAAGCGGAATGGCGCTACGCGGAAGGCCTGACGATAGCGTTCGCTGGCCGCGCCGACCTTGAGACGGCACCAGGGCAGGCGCTCCTCGAGACGTATTTGCCGATGAATGAAACGGCCCGCCTCGAAAGCTTCGACCCAGAAGTCCGCCCAATGGCGCACGCAGCGCTTGCCACAGTCGAGCGCCGGACGGGCCGTGTTCGCCCGGCGGCCGGCCGTGAACGCCATCCCAATTCCTCCACCGGCATCGAGGAAGGCGACCCGGCCGACTTGCCGGACCCTGCACAGTACCCTCCGGAGCTTCTCGCGGATTTCGTGAAGTCGCTCCGCGCGGTCAAAGGGTTCGACATCAAGCAGGGGCAGGTGGCCTGCTGGTTGCAACACTGGGAGGCGGCCGGCCAAGGCGAGGCCGCGCTCGCGTCCTTCGAGACCGTCATCACTCAGCGGCATCTCGGATACGAGCTTCAGGAAGCTCTGGATATCGCGTTCGACATCGCCTTGCGGGTTCGCGGCCGGACCAAGGCCTTGCCCTTGCTCGTGCAAGCCCACATCCGTCGCTACGGTTGGCAGCGCTGGTACACGAGCAGCGAAGAGGCGGAGGGCCGTCTCCGGAAGTTCGCCCAGAACTATCCCGGCCAGTGGCGGGACTACATTCGGGCGACCGCCGTCGGCGAAACCGGACCTGGGGGTCCGGGCGCGGCGGTCGTGATCGGCCAGTCGCGCCTGGTCACGTTCCTCGTGGAAGTCGGCGAACTAGATGAAGCTTGGCTCTGCGCGAAGGCGATGGCGCGGATCTTCGAAGAGGAATTAAGCGCCCAGCCGATTGTCACCCCAGCGTGGGCCGAATGAGCGATCCCGCGGTTGGCCTCCTTCTCGAGCGCTTAATGAGCCCGCCGCCCCGGGTCCGCTGGGAGGTCGCCCGAAGCATCGCTAAACTCATCCGGGCCGGCGATCGTTCGGTCTCCCAAGCCCTCCTAGTCTGGATCGGCAAGCGCTCTCTCGAAAGCGAGGTGGCGCTCGGCCTCGGCATCATCCAAGCTTTCGACCTAGGGGCTTATTTCGATGTGCAGGCTGTGGAGGCGGCCGTGCGCGCGCAGTCATTCCTGTCCGACTGGCTGATCAAGAGTGCATTTCCTGGGCATGCGATGGCGCCTGGGGGGGCGCTTCGTTTTGCGCCCCAGGCCAGACCCGTCCTGCCTCACGAGCAGAAGACGTGGTTCGACCGCTACCGCACGCAAGCAATTGCCCCAATTCTGTCGCGAGAGTTCGCGCGGCTCGACGCGACGACGGGCCTCCCCCTCATGGAGCGGTGGAAACACGAGTGGGGCTGGCTTCAGGCCCAACAACCGGCCCCAGCGGCGGAATACCCATCGTTCTATTCACAAAGGTCTAGGGAGCAGCACGGCCAATTCGATCTAGGTCAGCGAGAGCTCTATGCCACGGCCTTCCTTCGGACGCTCAACTACGCCGTGGCGCATTGGAAGATGCCGGCCCACATCGCGGAGAGCTACAGCCGCCTCTTGCTGACCTTCAATCGCGGCCTGGCCGATCTGGAGCCGATAGCGCGGCCGACATGGAGCCATGGGCTAACCCAAACAGTCGTCGACGAATTCGCGGACACTGCCAGATCCATCCTGGAGGCGGCAAAGGAGCTGGCCGAGCCGGAGGAGCGCATCATCGCGATCCGGGTCGTGGACATCAGTGACGAGGCCACGTTCGAAATGGACCTTCGGCTCGTCCTGGCCTCGGACCCAATATCCGCCAAACCGGATGACGTGGCCGAACTCATCAACCTGACGCCGACACATCGGCCCGGGGAGTTTGCCGGGCTGCTTGTCCCGGGCGCCGACGGGCATCAGTTCGACTTTGATGAGCCATACGTCCTGGCACAGCAACTGTGGCCCAGCGAATGCGGCAGGGCGCACTCCGAAATCATTCCCGAAATTAGGGTCGCATCGCCCGTCATAATGGGCCGGGAAGTCGAACTTGTCGGCACACCTGAGGATGTCCGGCTGGTGACCGCGGAGGGCCCCCTGACGCGATGGATCCATTGGTATTCCGAATGGGACGCGACCCAACCGGTCGCAATCGATTCCTGCGTCGGGAGTGTCACGACCGTCCGGTCAGATGCGCTTAAGCAGCTTGTATTTTCCCGCGGCCTGGAGAAGGCCTGGGCCATCTCGGCGACGTTTGGAGCGCGCGAAAACACCTACAAGGAATTTGAAACACAAAGCCGCTCTGCGTGGCTCTCAGAGTCCGATTGAACCTCGACCTAGATGATCCTCCGCGCAGCCTCCAGGAAAACGCGGCGTAAGCAAGCCGGCTAACCGATAAGACGCGAGGATGATCTGCTTGCGCACCGCTAGGTTCGCTGCACCGGCGTAGTACTGGCCAGTCGAGATCCCCACCGCTTGGTGCGGACCGTCCCAACGTCGCCTACGAGCCCAACGCGGTCATGGCGGATTGTGCCCGAGGCGAAGTCCAGCTTCGACTGCCCCGCGGCGCACTGACGGGATAGGCACCGCTAACGAGACGCCGATCTCATCGCCAACCTGACATAGCAGACATGCCCATCCTCGACGTCCAGGAGGACGCGGAGAGTAACACGCGGTCGAAGGCATACCCATCAACATGCGAATCCGCGCTGCGCCCTAGAAGGAGTCTCTCTCGCGATCTTCGAGAAGAACCGGGAAATCCTCATGCGTTTGAGGTGTGCGACAACGACAACGCTGAAGGATTTCAGGGGCGTGGATTCTCAAAGTCTAAGAGGACCCACACCGCTTAGGGACTGGCGCTCACCTACGCGCGCCTTGCGCGGCCGATGTCCGCCAGGCGACAGCTGGGTCGCCGTAGCCCAGGATCGAGAGCTTGCTGAAGGCGCCGTCACGAGCATCCTCGAACTTCAAAGCGATCTCCGGATCTCCTTCCAGATAGAAGGTCTCCTCCGAGACCGGGAGGAATCGACTGCGGGGTGCGGGCCAATCGCCTTCCAGCCCTGCCTCGCAAGGGGCGAGGCGCAGGGGGCCAAGGCCGAACCGGAAGACCCCCGCGCAAGCCTGCAAGTTCTCCGCGCTGAGTACAGTCGGAGTGCGAGAGGTGTCGGACAGGCCCAACGCCCGGCGAGCTAAGCCATAGGTCACCTGCTCAACGGCGAACGACGAAACGTTCGAAAGCACCGCCACTGTGAGGTCGTCATCAGGCCAGTAGGTGAGGCCGCTCTGGAAGCCATTGATGCCGCCGTTATGACCGATGTGGCGCTTGCCGCGATAGCTGCCCAGGATCAAGCCAAAGCCATATGGAGTTGGTTGCCCGTTCCTCAACTTTCCCGGCGTGATCATGGCCGCGTAGTCTTCGGGCGAGACCACTTCGCCGCCGTGCAGCGCCTGGTTCCACCGGAGCAAGTCCTCCACAGTGGATCCCAAGGCGCCGGCCGCGTGTGGAACGCTCATCGATATAGGTGACGCGTGCGCCAATGATGGAACGGTGTCGTAGCCCGCCGCACGTCGAGGCGTGATGGACCAATCGTGAAGATAAGTCGTGCTGGTCAGGCCGAGAGGCCCGAAGAACGTCTCCTGAAGATACGCCCCGTAATCCGTCCCCGAGGCGGCTTCGATGATGGCGCCCAGCAGCAGGTAACCCGAGTTGTTATAGAGCGAGAGCTCTCCGGGAGTAAAATCAAGAGGCAAGTTCTGGAACAGGGCGATCAGATCGTTCAGAGGTCGATCGACGGTGACAAGCTCTGTAGCGAAGTTGTCCAAACTCGTGAGGCTCTTGATGCCTGATGTGTGGTTGAGCAGGTGCCGGATGGTGATCCGGCTACCCCCGATCGGGTAATCTGGAAGATGCGTTTCGATAGGGTCATCAATCTGGAGTTTGCCAGCCTCACGGAGTCTAAGGATCGCCGCCGCGGTGAACTGCTTGGTGACTGATCCAATCCGGAAGACCGTGTCGAGCCCGATGGGGACGTTCCATTCAACGTTGGCGAGCCCGTAGCCCCCGGCGTGTACGAGTTGGCCGGCCTGACGGACCGCGACCGCTACGCCAGGTCCATTCGGGGCGACAAGTTTCGTCACGATGCGTTCGAAGTCGCGTTCCGTGGTCATGCCATCCTCAGCGCTGTGGTTCTGGACGAGCGGCCGCCACCCCCATCCAGCCCTCCTGGCCTGCCGGCCCACCCGCTGACTCTTGCGGAAGCGGAGGCGCAAAAATCAAACCGCCACGGGCCGGACGCAGCCGCGGGAACGTGCTCACCCCCCCGGTGACCTCTTACACCTGCGCGGCCTCGAACTACAATAATGTACCGGGGCGGCGCGCGCGATGACATCTGCTCACGGTTGACGGGCGCTCATCTCCGCCGGAAGATACATTAGACGATGTAACGGAATTGGGTGAGCCCGTGAGCAGTATCGCTGCCGATTCAATCGCGTCCCGAGCCCGGGACCTCGGATGGCCTGACGGACTTGCAGACCGTGTGACGGCCGCGAACATTCCAGCTCGGCAGCTTGAGCGTTGGTTGCAGAATGCGGCCACCCCACCCTTCATCGAGCAGGTCGAGCGGACAGTCGCGATGTTGGAACGGTTGTCACAAGGACCCTACCGAGCGCGAGAGCTCACGGTCTGGGACGAAGACGTCTTCAAAGGTCTGTGGGCGGACGCCCCTGAGAAGGCTGACGATTGGGAGGTATTCATTGAGCGATCGCCCAATGCATTCGCTCAATTTGAGCTGCAGCCAGCCGCCAGCATCACCGCCGTTGAGGCGGATGGGGATCTGGTGGCGTGTACGGTCTGGTCACCTGCAAACTGCATGGTCGGCGGCAAGCGCGTCAGCATCCATTATGCGCAAGGGCTGCGCGTTCGGGCCGAACACCGAAGGGATGGTCTGGGCGACCTCGTCCGCAGATTTCCCACTCGGGCGCTACAGAGGCCGACCTTGGGTCAGGTCATGTATCGCCGTATCGGCAATGCGAACATGGAGCGATTTCTGGATGCCGTGAAGTTTCACGAGGGCCAAGATCGACTGCAGAAGATCGTCGGCGCTGCATATCTGGCCGCGCGAGGACCTGACGTCCAAACCGAGGGCCTTCGGCCCATCGAGCTGCGGGATCTGGAGCGCTGCGCCCACCTGATAAATCGCACCCATGAAGGCTTGGACCTGTTCCGCCCCTATGGTGCGGAAAGCCTGCGCGACATGCTCGACGGAGGGGTTTGGGGGGAACGGCCGCCTTGG
The DNA here is from genome assembly GCA_937910255.1 of uncultured Caulobacteraceae bacterium. GTDB lineage: Bacteria > Pseudomonadota > Alphaproteobacteria > Caulobacterales > Caulobacteraceae > Phenylobacterium. The sequence continues at coordinate 21,374 of CALEOQ010000590.1, forward strand.
CGCCCCTCCCCTTTCGGTTGGGATGACTTCCATGTGATCGAACGGGATGGCCATGTGGTCGCTTGTGGGGGTCTTTGGGACCGTGGTCGGGACATCCGCGAGATCTGGCGTTCGGCCCAAGGCGATGAGAAGCGCGTCGAAGTCGCGATGGGGCTCGATCTGGGTGTGGAAGCAGGCCACGAAAGTGCATTAGCTGATTTGCTAAGAGTTTTCGCGGCGCGGTCTGGCCTATTGGGTCGCCAGTCCCTCGTGGCAGACTTGGCCCATCTGCCCGCGGTCGTGGAAGAGCTGGACGATCTCGAACCTCGCATGGAGAGCCGGATCATTGAATGGAGCCCCTTCCAGCCAAGTTTGCCGAAGCAGCTTGGGGAGTGCTACCTCGACCTGCGGTTCTGGTGAGCTAAGAAAGCCGCAGCCGTCGTTCGCACTGTAGGGAGCCCAGCCATCGGATGCTCGGGCATCGGGGCCGGCAGGCCGATGAGGTCCAGGAAACGCCGCCTTAGCCTCTCAGGCGGGCACCCGCTCCGCGCCAGCCGCTTTCTAGCTCCGTGAACGCCGCGTGCACTTCGACTTCTATGGTTGTGATTAAGTCTAGCGCCGTCTTGTGATCTTCGTAGGCAACCGGGCAATCGGGATAGGCGGCTAGCAGGTCATCTACACTGATGACATTCAACAGCCGGGTGACTTTCAGCAGGCGATCCATTGCGGACTGGATTTGTCCTAAGCCCCCATCAAACGGCACGACGTTCCCACTCATAGGCGGTACCTCTGCGGACACTCAATCTGTGGGTGAAAAAGACCACGTATGCTGAGAGCTGTCTAGCGATGGGGCCGATTTAGGGGGCCTTCAAACCCCGAAAAAATTCGCTAGTGCTGGACAGGATTATGCGGGCGGTTTGGCCAATGCGATATCGTCGGAATTGAGGCCCGGCCTCCCGGCTAGACTGGCTTATTTGGCTCAGTTGCGTGTGGCGACAGCCGTTGAACTGTCACCCCCAATGAGGAAGGTCGCGACGCCATCGATGGTCTGACGCAGATAAAGTTCCCGCAGCGGCAGCCTTGGCAGCCCTTGATCTCGCATCATCGATGCGATCTGGACCGCGTAGAGCGAGTTCCCTCCTAGGTCGAAGAAGCTGTCCGCTAGGCCAACCTCCACCTTCAGGACCTGGCGCCAGATGTCTCGCAGCTGGACCTTCAGGTCCGGCGCAAGGGGCGGTTCGCGGTCTCCTTCGCCTGTGGCGGTGACCCGCGCCGTCGCGTGGGACTGCCCCGTCAGCACCGGCGGCGGCAAGCGCTTCGGATCCAGCTTGCCATTCTCCGTCAGCGGCAAGATGGGCATCAACGTGATCGTTGCGGGGGTCATGTAGTCCGGCAACACCCTCGCCACGCGTTGACGGAGATCAGCGAGCTCCCCCGACTGCAGGACCACGTAGGCGTCCAGCCGGATATCGGCTGCATCGCCGCGCGACCCACGATGCACGACGACAGCCGCCGCGGTCACGCCCGGTTGCTCCAAGAGGACTGCCCGGATTTCATCCAACTCGATCCGAAAGCCGCGAATTTTGACCTGATTGTCCAGCCGGCCAAGATGCTCAAGGCGACCATCTGGATGAAGCTTGCCATGATCGCCGCTGCGATACATTCGACCAGGGAAAAAAGGGTCAGGGAGGAAGCGCTCCGCAGTGAGATCCTCTCGGCGCAAGTATTGCGTGGCGACGCCCACGCCCCCTACATAGATCTCCCCGGCCGTGCCGGCGGGAAGCATCCTGCCTTGGGGATCCAGCACATAGATGCGCCATCCTGGTAGAGGACGGCCCACTGAACGAGATCGCGTCAGAGCGTGCCGGCGTGTGATCGTTTCAGCCGTGACGTGCACCGTCGTTTCGGTGATGCCAAACATGTTCACCAGTCGGCATTCCGTCTCCGGATGCCGATCGAACCATCCGAGCAGGGAGCCGCAATCTAAGGGTTCTCCGCCGAATATCACCAGCCTCAGCGCAAGGTCGGAGCTGGTGCGCCGATCGGCCTCTTGCAGTTGGCTGAAGGCCGACGGCGTCTGATTGAGCACGGTGACGCGTTCGCTCTCGAGCAACTGTAGCAAGTCCTCCGGTGAGCGGCTCGTCCAGAATGGCACGATGACGAGATGGCCTCCGGTCATCAAGCAACCCCAGATCTCCCACACGGAAAAGTCGAAAGCGCTCGAGTGGAAGAGCGTCCAGACATCATTGCTGGCCAGGTCGAACTCGCACTTGGTCGCTGCGATGAGCGATACCACGTTGCAATGCGGGACCACCACACCCTTTGGCCGGCCCGTCGAACCAGATGTGTAGATGATGTAAGCCGCCGCGTTCCCGTCTGTCTGGGCGCGCGGCGCCGCGTTGGTCTGGTCCTGGGTGATGTCGAGCAATCGAGCTGGCGTGACCGTCACCAGGGATCCATCGATCATCAGGCCTTCCGCGCCGATCAACAGTCTGGGGCGGGCGTCATCGAGCGTGAAACTTAGGCGCTCCTTCGGATATGCGGGGTCGAGCGGAACATAGACCGCGCCCGCCTTGAGGATCCCCAACAGGACCACCACCAAGTCCAAGGAACGCTCTAAGCAAACCCCAACATGGTCCCCGTCGCGCACGCCGAGGTGATGGAGACCCATCGCGGTTCGAGCGGCAAGTCGGTCCAACTCTCCGTAGCTCAGGCTGCTTCCGTCGAAGGACAAGGCGGGAGCGTCGGGTTGCGACCTGGCGAAGCGGGAGACGCGCTGCTCGATCCGCAGATCATGGCCCTGCTGCAAAAGCGGCTGGGATTGGCCCAACGCGGCCATCCTTGCCGATTGCGCGGCCGTCATATGGTCGATGGACGCCACGAATCGCCGCTCGTCGTCTTCGAGACTTCGATGGAGGGCGCCGTAGACCACCTCCAGAGCTTCGACAAAGGCCTGAGCACGTCTCTGGTCGAAGCGGGGAGCTTGGAAGTGGCAGGAGAGGACGACCTCAGAGGCGGACGCCGCGACCTCGATGGTCAACGGGAATGGAAGGGAGGCGAGGACCGCATGGTGGGCTACCTCGACATCGGCCGCTAGGCTCGTGTATTGGAAGACCAACCCGACTGAAGGCGCTGACGCGCTTGATGCCGCGGCCGCAGACGCTGAGGCGAGCTGCGTGCGCACGGCATGGAGGAAGTCCTCGACAGTGGCCGCCGCGGGCGGCGCTGCTGGGATAAGGCGTGGCCAGTCATATCCAGCCGCAACCGACGCAAGGTTGGTGTCAATTGCAGCCACGCCAAGTACGCCCACTGTCACCTCATCGGGTTCGCCATACCTCGACAATATGATTCCAGTCGCCGCCAGGAGCAGCGAAGGATCTAAGGGCCCTGAAAGCCAGCCTTTAATTGGCTTAGGCGAGTGATCTGTGGCGCCAGGCTTCACAGGCCGAGCGCCGGGATACAGCCAGTTGGCCACACTCATTGTGGCGCGCCCTGCTTCCCCATTGTGTCGGGCATCGCCCACTGGGGTCTGAGGACGCGGACCGTCACCGACAAGCGCCCGACCTAGCCCTCTCAGGGCGGCTTCGTCGAAAGCATCCCACCGGGCTACGAGGATGAGCTCGGCTGCCGATGCGCCAAACCGCAACAGTGTCGCCCTCATGCCGCACGGATCGGCGCTCTCTATTGTCCAATTCAGTTCCCTGATGATGCGCGAACGGGCGACCTGGCCATCAACTCCCGCAGGCAGACTTTCCGTCCAAAGCGACGGGCGTGGTGAGCCCACTAACCTCGATGAGTTCTTGAACCATTGGTCGATGACGCTTGCGAAGGCGGTCTGGACGCGAGCAGGATCCCCGGGTCGACCCAAACGAATGCGAAGGGCGTGGCAAGGCGTTGGGGACGGCCGGGCGGCGGCCTTAAATCCCGCGCCCGTCGGACTGAAATCGTCATGCATGGGCTTTGCCAATCATCTGGCCGAGAAACCACCATCGACCATCACGATCGCACCCGTCACATGTCTCGCGTCCGGAGACCCTAGCCAGGCCGCGGCGGCGGAAATGTCGCTTGCTTCAACGAGCGCGTTCATCGGTTGGGCTTGAATGAACGTCTGTTCGTGATCCGCGACAGAAACGGACAGTGACCGCGCGATTTCCGAGAGCATGCAGCCCTCAAGCTCGGGGTCATCACGGACTGAGCCTGGGCAGATCGCATTGACCCGCACCTTGTAGGGGCCAAAGTCGAGGGCAGCTGCCTTGGTGAGGCCCACGACACCGTGCTTGGCCGCGACATAGCCGGCGAAGTGACGATATCCAACAACCCCTGCCGTCGAAGCGATGTTGATGATGCTCCCCGACCGGCGTTGCAACATGGACCCCGATACCGCCTTCACCATCCGCCAAGTCCCTGTGAGATCGACGTCAAGCATCAAGCGCCATTCTTCCTCGTCGATCTCATGGGTGGCCTTGCCAGAGGGCGCGGCAATACCCGCGCTGTTCACCAAGATGTCGATCCGCCCGAACCTCGTGAGCGTTGTCGCCATGGCGCGATCAACCGCTAGGGGGTCCCTCACGTCCACAATGATGGATTGAGCAATCGCTCCCTCGGCGCGGCATAGCTCTTCGGTGCAGCTCAGTTGGCTGCTGGTCCCCAGGGCGTAGGGCACACCGGGAATAGGAGCGGCCACGTCGAGCAGAACGAGCCTCGCGCCCTCTTGCGCAAAACGTATCGCACAGGCGCGGCCGATGCCTCGGGCGGCGCCCGTTATCACCGCGACGAACCCTTCCAACCCGCCTCTGGCTCTCATGCCGCAAGTGCGGAAGACATGAACAGTCCAAATAGCTGGCCGGGATCCTCCGCGACATACATATGGCCCCCAGAAACCTCGACGATTTCGATCGGGACGTTCGTGGCGCCCTGCCACGCCGCGACATCCTCTCGGCTAACTAGGTCATCCTCCCTGCCCCTGACGCAGGTGACGGGGATGTCCAAGATGGCGCCTGCCGAGGCGCGATAGTTTTCGTGCATCTCCACGTCCGCGCGGATCATCGGCAGGAGCAGCTCACGCATTTCGGGATCATCCAACGCGGGATGGCTATATCCGGCAAAACTCCGAACCTGATCGAGAAAATCCCCGTCGTTCAAGCCGGTCGCCCGGCCCGCGCGAAGCCGGCTGGGGCCAGGCGATCCGCTGACAAACAGGCGCTGGCAACCTGGGGACAGATCCCTAAGCCTGAGCGCGAACTCGTAAGCCAGCACCGCGCCGAGACTGTGTCCGAAGGCGAAGATCTCTCCTCCATCGCCTGCAAGCCTGTCGATCTCAGGCTGCAAACTGTTGATTGCTTGGCTCACGTCCAAATATGGCTCTTCGCCCAGGCGGTTCTCCCGTCCCGGCAATTGAATGGGAAGCACGCGAAACTCGTCCCTGAGCGCATGCGCCCATGATCTGAAAAACGAAGCGCCGGAGCCAGCGAAGGGAAAGCACACCAGTGTACGCATCGTGCGAGGCTCCAAACCCATTTTCATCAAGAGTCTCTGCGAACGGCGGCGCGAAGTTCGCGGGCAATCCGCATCTCGATCCTGCTATTGGCGATTTGCGACGGGGTGTTCCGCCCCGCCGGCGTCGTGACGATCTGAAACGGCGCAGGCGTCCAGGCGTCCTCCGCCATCTCCCTCGGGCGCGCTATAGCTCCTAAGAAGTGAGGCCAGCACCTGGCGGTCACCTTCGAAAGCGCGCCTGCCGTGGGCGAACTGCATGTTGTCTAGAAGCGCTACGTCGCCTTTCCGCCAGTCGATTTCGATCGCCGCATCGCTATAGGCTGCTCGGATGAGCTTCAGGTCGGACGGGGCGATCTCGCCGCCGTCCCCGTAGGTCGCATTCCGTGGCAGCCGATCGGCGCCGAAGTATTCGACGAGGTTCGCCATGGCCTTCGGCTCAAGCGCCGACGGATGGAAAAGATGGGCCTGGTTGAAGAAGATAGTCTCACCAGACGCTGGGTGCTGAGCAACGCCTTGGCAGACCTGTTCCGTTCGCAGTGTCTCCTGGTCCAACCAAGTGTAGTCAATGCTGTGCTCGAAACAGTAACGTTCCACGTCGGATCGGTCTTCCGTCTGGAAAACCGTTTGCCAGGGCAAGTCCACGAAGGGCCTGTAATGGCGAATATACCTGACGCGACGCCGTGAGAACGAATCGACCAGCGCCGGGGGCAACGCAGTAGTTACGGTGCGCATCCGTGCTATCGGCGTTTGCCCGCCAAGTACCGCCGGTTTCAAGCAGCAAAAGGCGACCCAAAGCGGCCATGTACGCTGGTAAGCGTTCTCGCAGTGCAGCGGTATCTCGAGCGACTTTGGGTATTCAGTCGCCGTGAATACATCACGGTCGACATTGTTTCTCGGCGTCGATCTGTAAGTATACCGCATCGCTGGCGCGTGAAGCGCCTCCACGGCGTCTTGAAAATCGGATGGCGCATCGACGCTGAATCCACGAAACAGCACCGCGCCATACTTTTCAACCAGAGCAGAGATCTCGGCGGTGCGGGCGCGCAATAGCATCCCAAGCGACGCGGTTCCGCAAGACGCGCTCGTCACCACATGAGGCGCATCCTCGGGTATCGGCGTAGAAGCTTCACTCATGGGTCATCACTCGCCCCGTGCGATCCGGCTCTATGCGGCTGTCTCACGGCCAATGTCGCGTTAAGCCCGGCTGATCGGAAGGCTTTCGATCAAGTCGAGGCGTGCATGCATTGATGTGCAGTATACCGCGAAACTACGCGACAATGTCTAGCGTCTAAATGCAGAGGTGCGGTCTCGGCCTAAGAGGGCTGTGGTCCCCGGTCGGTGACGCAGCTCGCCTTTGTCTCCCGAAAGCCAGGACTGTCCCGCATGCTCGAAATGCCGCGCGGGCGTCAGGCCTGACGAGGCGCCTCAGCCCGGATCGGGCCCCTCGCATCCCACTAATCGTTCCAGTTCATCATCCGTCATGCCGTCCAGCATGGCCAGGATCTGTCCTTCAACGAGGGCGGCCAGGCCGGCGACATTGAGGCAGGAGAATGCGGCTTCAAGGTCGAGGTCCAGCGAGAAATGCTGCTGGATCCGGTTGAACACCTTGGACGCAGCGATTGAATCGGCGCCGAGTTCAAAGAGGTCTGCAAAAGGAGCGATCCCCTGGATGTCTAGAGCGTCCTCCACGAAGCCGGAGATGGTCGACTGAATGTCCAGCCGGAGCTCAGCGCTGCCTGCAGTTGGGGCGGCCGTGCCGTGATCGACTCGCGTATCGACTTCCATCTCACCGTCTCCGCAGGTTTACACGGCAGGTCTAGGCGCCGGCCGAGTGCTATCACAGCGTGGGATGATGATGAAGTGTATCCAACGGAGCGCGTCGCCGCCTGGACTTGTGCGCCATCGTCGGGCCATGCGGAGGCGGAATTGCGCTTCGCTCAAGGGGCGTACTGCTCAGCAGAACGACGAACTGGCTAGCCTCTTAGGCTGGCCCAGAGGGGCAAACGTTGATTGGCGCTCTCAGGATTTGCGCTGCGGCGCCAATCGGCGCGCCCGCTCCGGGGCGACAGGCTTTTCAGCCTGCGGCAGTCGTCCTAGCCCAATACGTTTCGCCACTTCGGACCGATCTCGCGCGTAGCTTGGGGCCACCATGGGATAGTCAGGGGGCAGAGCCCACTTGCGTCGGTAATCGTCCGGCGTCATGCCGTACTTTGCCATGAGGTGGCGCCGCAGCGAGCGATACCGTTTCCCGTCTTCAAGGCTGACGAGATAGTCGTCATTGATCGAGTCCTCGATCGGGAACGCAGGCTGCAATGTTGCCGGCTCGACCGCCGTGATGATCTCGGGATTCGACTGTGCCGGGGGGGGCGCTGGAGCGGCCTGTAGCGCCGTATTGGCATAGGTCTGCGCGGGAACATCGGCGTGACCTTGCAGGGCGGCGCGCAGATCGCGAACAAGTTGCGGTAGATCGGCCGGGGGCACGGGCGTGCCCGGTAGGTAGGCCACCAAGATCTCGGTCGCTAATCTTGCCACATCTTCGTTGTCGGACTGGCGCTGCGACTGCGCTGGACGGTTGGAGGGGTTCACCTAGGTTCCGCTTTTCATCTAGAATCGTGTTTTCAAGTTACTGAGTTACAGTTCGAAGTCAAATATCCAGCAGATATCGGCGGTGTCTGAACTCTTCCCCTCAGCGTCATGCCGCACCTCAATCTAGGGAGCGTGTCCGGCCGATGTTCGAGCCTTTGGCTGCAGCCCAAGCCGCCCGCCGAAATTTGCCTGGAGAGCGGTTCGTGGGACGCGGCCCGCAAATGTCGCGAGCCCCAGGATAAAATCGAAACGGCCGGACGCGGTACGCAGAAGTGTAGGCGGGCGGGCGTGTGATTGTGGATTGATCCGGCATTTCAGTTGTTCCATAAATTCCAGCGTCCGCATTGCTGATGTTTTGTGGCGCCGTTCCCTTCCGGTGAGCGCGAGCGTGCGTGTCAGGGCCTGAGATTGCGGTGGAGAATGTAGTGGAACAGGGGCCCGGCAATCGCTCGCAGATCCTGCTGGAACGCCTGCGCCAGGCGTCGGAAGGACAACGGTCGTCGGCCATAGCTCCGAAGCTAAGGCCGCGGCGGGATGTCGACCTCAAGCCTTTATCCTTTGCGCAGGAGGGACTGTGGTTCCTGGATCGACTGGGCCTGGCTCGATCGGCCTACAACATGCCCGCGGCGGTGAGGCTCGAGGGGCGGCTAGACATCGCGGCGCTGGAACGAAGCGTCGAGGAACTGGTGCGTCGTCACGAGAGTCTTCGAACCCGCTTCGTCGCAGTTGATGGTGTTCCCGAGCAAGTGGTCGACCCGCCGCCGCGGCGGTCGATGGAGGTCTTGGACCTTTCTGCGATGGAGCCCGAAGCCCGAGAGCGGCGCGTTGCGGCGGTGATCCGAGACGAGTCAACTCGTTCGTTCGACTTGTCGACGGGGCCGCTGTTCCGCCCGCGCCTTCTGAGTTTGGGGCCCGACGAGCACGTCCTGCTCATGACGACGCACCACATCGTGTCAGACGATTGGTCCTACCGGGTGTTGCTCCGGGAGTTGGGAGCGATCTACGGAGCATTTTCTAAGAACCTGTCGTCTCCGCTGCCGGAGCCGGAGCTGCAGTATTCCGACTATGCGCTCTGGCAGCGAGAGATGCTGGCGGAGCGGCACGCGGAACCCCACCTCGCTTACTGGCGTGAACAGCTGGCGGGAGCCCCAGCGCGTCTAGAGCTTCCGACCGACCGCCCTCGCCCGATGGCTGAAAGCTTCCAAGGCGCCACGCTTCCGTTGAAGCTTTCGGCCCCATTGACGCGCGACCTCCTCAAGCTCGCGCAGGAGCTTGGCGCTACCCCTTACATGGTGATGCTCGCGGCCTTCCAGATCGTGTTGTCACGATGGAGCGGGCAGTCGGACATCTCAGTTGGAGCCGCGGTCGCGGGGCGCGGCAAGCGCGAACTCGAGAACATGGTTGGGTTCTTCGTCAATACCCTGGTTTTACGCACGGACCTATCTGGTGATCCGACAGTGCGGGAACTTGTCGGGCGCGTAAAGAAGGTCGCGCTCGGCGCATTTGCCCACCAGGATCTGCCGTTGGACAAGCTGGTGCGCGAGTTGGCGCCCGTTCGCGACCTCGGCCGACAGGCGTTGTTTCAAGCCAGCCTCACGCTCCACGTGGCGACCGGGGAAGGCGATGAGCTTCGCGGTCTGAAATGGAGTCGGATCAAGCCGCCGACCGACACAGCAAAGTTGGATTTGGCTCTTTCCTTCACCGTGACGACCGAGGGCATTGTCGGGGAGTTCGAATATGCGACGGACCTGTTCGACGCCTCGACAATTGGACGGATGGCCGAGCACCTAGGCCACTTGCTCGAGCAGATGGTTGCGAGCCCCGACGAGTCCCTAGGCCAAATCGACATCCTCCCCCCGGCCGAGCGCACGCTGCTGCTGGAGACCTGGAACGCCACGGAGGCGGACTATCCCGAGGCGGCGTGCGTCCAAGATCTTTTCGAGGCGCAGGTCCGACGTGATCCGGCGG
>CALEOQ010000591.1 GCA_937910255.1 uncultured Caulobacteraceae bacterium
GCGCGGGCAGAGAAGCGCGCTAGATCGCATGGTGTGTGGGTGGGGTGGAAAGGGACTGGGCAGACCGATTTTTACTTTCATGCTCCGCCCGCCACCGAGCTCTACTCTCGTCCCCCCCCCGACGCTCTCCCGGTCTAGGGCAGATAGCCGCCCTGCGCGCCATGACCTAGGCGACAGGCCGCCTCGCCCGCTAGAAAGCGAGCCATGATCCGTCTGTACGTCACCCACGATCTCGCGCCGGGCGCAAAGCTTGGCCTCAATCCTGATCAGAGCCGCTATGTGGTCGCCGTCATGCGCCGGGCCGCGGGCGATCGGCTGCTGGTGTTCAATGGCCGCCACGGGGAATGGCGCGCCGTCGTCGTCGAGAGCGGCAAGCGCGGCGCGGTGCTGGAGGTGCAGGACGAGGCGCGTCCCCAGGCCTCCGGTCCCGACCTCGACCTCATCGTGGCCACGGTCAAGCGGGCGCGGTTGGAGACCATTGTCGAAAAGGCCTGCGAACTGGGTGTCCGACGGGTGCGGCTGGTGGTCACCGAGCGGACCAACCCCGATCACATCCGCCTGCCGCGGTTGAACGCCATCGCCGTCGAGGCCGCCGAGCAGACCGGCCGAATCGACCTGCCGGAGATTGAAGAACCTGCGCGGCTCGCGGATCTGCTGGACGCCTGGGAGCCTTCGAGGCGACTGCTTTTCTGTGACGAGGCCGGCGACGCGCCCCCAGCGCTGCAGGCCCTGAAGGATCAGCCCGCCGGCCCCTGGGCGGTGCTGATCGGCCCCGAAGGCGGTTTTTCGCCGACAGAGCGCGCCCGCCTGCGGGGGCTCGACCAGGCTGTTGCGGCCACGCTTGGCCCCCGAATCCTAAGGGCCGACACCGCGGCGATCAGCGCGCTGACCCTGTGGCAGAGCGTCTGCGGCGACTGGGGTGATTGTGTCACGCCGCGTTAGGGACCATTGCGCTTCGCCAACGTTGCGCCCACTTCAGCGAACGGCGTAAAGATCGCCGCCGCTATCGGGCCTCGGCCGTGGCGAGAATATGGTCGGGCTGGGGAGAGAGACATGGCCGACGTCATTTGCGACGAGCGTCCCTTGGTGTTCGAAGACCTGGTCGCCTGGTTCTCCGACGGCTCCAAGGCCAAGGCCGACTGGCGCATCGGCGCCGAGCACGAGAAGTTTCCCTTCTATCTCAAGGATCATTCGCCGGTTCCCTATGAGGGACCAAACGGCATCCACGCCCTGCTGACCGGTCTGATGCGGTTTGGCTGGCAAGGGGTGTTCGAGGGCGACACCCTGATCGGGCTCGAGCGCAACGGCGCCAATGTCAGCCTGGAGCCCGGCGGTCAGTTCGAACTGTCAGGCGCGCCGCTCGGCGACCTGCACGAAATCTGCGACGAGACCGGCGGCCATCTGTCCGAGGTCAAGACGGTGGCCGACGAGCTGGGCCTGGGCTTCCTGGGCCTCGGCTTCACCCCCACCTGGACGCGGGACCAGATCCCGGTGATGCCCAAGGGCCGCTACAAGATCATGCGCGCCTACATGCCGAAGGTCGGCGGCATGGGCCTGGACATGATGTTCCGCACCTGCACGGTGCAGGTGAACCTCGACTTCGGGTCCGAGGCCGACATGGTCAAGAAGTTCCGGACCAGCCTGGCCCTGCAGCCGATCGCCACGGCCCTGTTCGCCAATTCTCCGTTCACCGAGGGCAAACCCAACGGCTTCCTGTCGGCCCGGGCCAATGTGTGGACCGATGTGGACCCCGACCGCACCGGCATGCTCGACTTTGTGTTCAAGGACGGTTTCGGCTTCGAGACCTACGCCAACTATGCGCTCGACGTGCCCATGTACTTCGTCAAGCGCGAGGGTCGCTATATCGACGTGGCCGGGCGCTCGTTCCGTGAGTTCATGGAGGGCCGGCTGCCCGAACTGCCCGGCGAGCGGCCGACCATCAAGGACTGGGCCGACCACGTCACCACCATCTTCCCCGAGGTGCGGCTCAAATATTACCTGGAGATGCGCGGCGCCGACGCCGGTCCCTGGAGCCGGCTCTGCGCCCTGCCGGCCCTGTGGACGGGCCTGCTGTATGATCAGGCGGCCCTCGATGCGGCCTGGGACGTCTGCAAGGGCTGGTCGGTGGCCGATCATGAAGGCCTGCGCAGCCAGGCTGCGAGGGTCGGCCTCAAGGCGCAGATCGACGGACGGACCCTGCAGGATGTGGCCAAGGACGTCCTGGCCATAGCCCGCCAGGGCCTCAAGGCCCGCAACCGCCTGAGCGGCGGCCTGGTCGACGAGACCGGCTATCTGGCCGAACTGGATGAGATCGCCGACAGAGATCGGAAGAGCGTCGTGTAGGGAAAGAGCGTAGATCCCGGTGGGCGCCGGATCATTAAAAACAAAAATCAATGCTGCCCACCTTAGGCTTTGTCAAGCACCTCCTCATCGATCGTAGTGCTGTGGTCCCCACCGTTCCCCTTGTCCACGTCC
>CALEOQ010000592.1 GCA_937910255.1 uncultured Caulobacteraceae bacterium
GGCTAGTAAGGACGGTAGTTCGAGCCGGTCTCAGTCGCTTGGTTTATAGTGTTTATTTTTTTTTTAATGATGCGGCGACCACCGAGATCTACACTCTTTCCCTACGCGACGCTCTTCCGGTCTGCTGAGGGGACGGCCCGAGGTGGCGGCGCGACGCCTGGTGGGCGCCGCGGCCCGCTTTGCGCCGGGTGATGAGCTTGTCCTCCAGGGTCTGGCGCTCGACCTTTCCGGGGCGGTCCTGTCGGCCGAGGAGCTCGATGAAGATCCCGCGCCTGAGTGGCTGTGGCGCGCGCGGGAGGTCATCGGAGATCTGGCGACAAGGCCTGGAACCGAGGTCAGGGGCGTCGCCGCCGAGCTCGGCGTGCATCCGGTCTCCCTGGCGCGCCGCTATCGCCGTCACTATCGCCAGTCTCCGACAGCGGCCATCCGGCAGGCGCGGGCCGACCGCGCGGCGAGCCTCATGGCGCGCGGCGCAGACCTGGCCGCCCTGGCCGATGAAGCCGGCTATGCCGATCAGAGTCATATGACCCGCGAGTTCGTCGCCATCTACGGCCTGACGCCCGGCCGCTACCGGGCGCTTTTCCGGTGACGGTTTCACCTGTTCAAGACGACCAGGGACGGGCGTGCGACGGACGACCCCCTCCTGGAGATCTCTGCATGTCTCGAGCCCTCATCGCCGCCAGCGCGCTTTTCCTCGCCGCCACCTCGGCCACCGCCCAGACGCCGTGGCGCACGGCCCCGCCTGAAAGCCAGGGCATGGCGTCGGAGCGCCTGGGCGCCATGGACGCCGCCGTCCGGGCAGGGTCCTTCGAGAAGGTCACCAGCGTCCTGATCGCCCGCCACGGGCGGCTGGTGCACGAAGCCTATTTCGACGAGGGCGGTCGCGAGGCCGGTCGGGACACCCGCTCGGTGACCAAGACGGTGACCGCCATGCTGGTGGGCGCGGCGATCGCCGACGGCGCGGTCCCTGATGTCGCCGCACCCGTCACACCGCTGCTTTCGGCCTATGGCCCCTTCGACAATCCCGATCCCCGCAAGGACGAAATCACGATCGAAGACCTCCTCACCATGAGCTCGCTGCTCGAATGCGATGACGGAAACTCATTTTCGCGCGGCAACGAGGAGCGGATGTACCTGATCGAGGACTGGGTGAAGTTCGCCTTCGACCTCCCGATCCGGGGCTTTCCGGGCTGGGTCCCCAAACCCGCCGACCAACCGTATGGCCGCGCCTTCAGCTACTGCACCGCCGGCGTCACGGCGCTGGGCGCGGCCGTCCAGTCCGCCGTGGGCGAGCCCCTGGACACGTTCGCGCACCGGATCCTGTTCGCGCCGCTCGGCATAGAGGGCGAGCAGTGGCAGAGGTCGCCGGTGGGGACGCCGCAGGGCGGCGGCGGCCTGCGGTTGCGCAGCCGCGATCTCCTGGCCCTGGGCCAGCTGCTCCTCAACCGCGGCCTATGGGAGGGACGTCAGATTCTCCCCGAGCCCTTCGCCCTCGCCATGACGACGCCGCAGGTCTTGGTCGACGCGCAGCGGGGGGACTATGGCTATCTGACCTGGCTGCCCGCCTACAGCGTCAACGGACAACAGCATGCCGCCTGGGCCATGGCGGGGACCGGGGGAAACAAGGTGGTGATCGTGCCCGATCTCGACGTCGTGGCGGTGGTGACCACCGAGAACTACAGGGTTCGGAACGCCCACGGCCTGAGCGACAGGCTGCTGGTCGAACATGTGCTCGCCTCGATCGAGACGCGTCAGGCGCCGACCGAGGCCCTGAGCGGTGGAGCGAAGCGCTAGAGCCCTTTCCGATCTGGAAGATTCGATCCGGCTCGGACAAAAAGCCCTCTAGATCAAATGTTTAGAGAATTTTTGACCCGATGGCCGTTTCATGCCGTAACGGGGCGCCGAACATCCGGGCGTACTCGTGGCTGAACTGGGACACGTTCTCATAGCCCACCGAGAAGGCGGCCGGCCCCGCCCGCTCGCCCTCGGTCAACACGCGGCGCCGGGCCTCCAGAAGACGCAGGTGCTTCGGGAACTCGCCCCCCACCGACAGGCCACACCGCCATTGGCAAGCGCGTCATATCACGCTACTTTTAAAGTATCATGATGGAGCGGCGAAATGCGGTCATTTGAGGACTCGAGCCACTGGGACACGGCGGCGCAGCACTATGAGCAGACCGCCCACCCGTTCACGGCGAAGTATGCCAAGGCCGCCCTGGCCATGGTCGCCCTGTCGCCCGGCGCCCGCGTTCTGGATGTGGCGGCCGGAACCGGCGCCTTGGCGCTGGAGGCGGCGCGGGAGGGCGCACAGGTGCTGGCCACCGACTTTTCGCCCGGCATGGTGGCGCGCATCGCAGCCCAGGGCCTGTCCAATGTCGAGGCCAGGGTCATGGATGGCCAGGCATTGACGTTGGCGGACGGCGCGTTCGACGCGGTGTTCTCGATCTTTGGCGTGATCATGTTCCCGGACTGGCGGAAGGGCCTTTCCGAAATGGCGCGGGTCACCCGCCCGGGCGGGTATGGCGTCGTCGCCACCTGGCGCGACAGCGGCGCGGCCACCTTTCTGCTGCTCAGCCAGGTGCGCCAGACCCTGTTTCCCGGGCGCGAGACGATGGCCATGCCCAACGCGGTCATAGCGCTGAGCGAACCGGAGGACTTCGCACGCGAAATGGCCGCCGCCGGCTTTGCGGACCCGCAGATTGAGGCCGTGACCTTCGACTTCGAGCTCGACATCGCCGCCCTGGATACGCCCGATACCCTCTTTGGCATGTCGCCGGACTGGACCAGCCTCACCGACGCCGACAAGAGCGCCGTGGTCGCCGAGGTGCGCCGGATGGCGGGCGACCGCGCCATCCTCCCGATCCCGTCCACGGCCCTGATCGGTGTGGCGAGGCGCTAGGCGCTCCGCCGGCCCTCGCCCTGCTGATCGCCGGCTGAGGCTGGCGACAGGGCAGGTCGGCCAGCCTCAGGCCTCGGACTCTTTGCGCCCCACCACCGCCGCGAACCGTCCGTCGAAGTCCCGGGCGATGTCGGCCAGGGTGACCTCGCCGAAGCGGGCGATGACCAGGGCTTCGGCGGCGGTCAGGGTGTCGGCGACGGCGGCGTTGACGGCCTGTTCCACCAGGCAGCGGGGATCGTCGTCGGCCAGGCCGATGGCGAACAGGCGCGGGTCGCCCAGGGCGCGGTAGATGTCCAGCAGGCTCACCTCAGCCAGGGTGCGGTTGAGCGCCCAGCCGCCGCCGTGGCCCTTCTCCGACCGCACAATCCCCTGGTCCCGCAGGCCCGCCATGGTGCGACGGACCACCACCGCATTGGTGCTGAGCATCTGGGCCAGCTGCTCGGACGTCATGGCGCCGTCGTGGCGGTCCATATGGATCAGGGCGTGCAGCATGCGCGAAAGGCGGCTGTCGCTTCGCATCGGGGGCCTCCGGTTGGCCCTCCAGCATAGGCCATAATTCTCGAAACAACAGGAGTTGCGTGAAAGGCCTGCGCGCCCCATCATGTAACTTATGAAGCGGCGAGATGGCCGCAGGCCCAGATCAGGAGTCTCCCATGTCCTATGACGTCATCATCATCGGCGGCAGTTTCGCCGGCATGTCGGCGGCGATGCAGCTGGCCCGGGCGCGGCGGCCGATCCTGGTGGTGGATTCAGGGATGCCCCGCAACCGCTTCGCCGCGGCTTCCCACGGCTTCCTCGGCCAGGACGGCGTGGCGCCCGCCGCCATCATGCGCGAGGCCCTGCGCCAGCTCAGCGCCTATCCCACGGTGGATTTCGTCCATGGCCGCGTGGCGGCCGCCCGGGGCGAGATCGACCGGTTCGAGGTGGAGATGGAGGATGGCGCCGTCCATGCCGCCCGCCGGCTGGTCCTGGCCACCGGGGTCGCCGACACCCTGCCCGATATTCCGGGCCTGGCCGAACGGTGGGGCGTCAGCGTCATGCACTGTCCCTATTGCCACGGCTATGAGGTGCGCGACCGGCGCATCGGCGTGCTGGCCAACCATCCCATGGCGGCCCACCAGGCCCTGATGCTGCCCGACTGGGGGCCGACCACCTTCTTCACGCAAGGGCTGGTGGAGATCGACGCCGACCTCGCCGCCAAACTCGCCGGCCGCGGGGTGCAGGTCGAGACCACGCCCATCGTCGCGGTGCTGGGGGAGGGCCAGGAGATCGCCGCGGTCCGCCTGGCCGATGATCGGGTCGCGTCGCTGGAGGCCATCTTCACCGCGCCGCAAACCGCGCCGGCCAGCCCGCTGGCCCAACAGCTCGGCTGCGCCTTCGAGGACGGCATGACCGGGCCGCATGTGAAGCTGGAGCCTGGCCAGCAACGGACCTCCGTGCCTGGCGTCTACAGCGCCGGCGATGTGGCCAGCCCGATGCACAACGCCACCCTGGCCGCGGCCGCCGGCGTGATGGCCGGGATCGGCGCGCATCAGTCGCTAATCTTCTAGCCAGCCGGTCAAAGCCCGGCCATGAGGGGGCCTAGGACCTGGGCGCGCGCCTGAAGCCTGGACAAGACCCGGCGGCCTGGGCGCAATGGCCTGGACGGTTCACAGGAGGTTTCATGGCCACTGAAGCAAGCGGACTGAGCCTGGGCCACGCCGTGGTTCTGCTGGGGGCGGCGGTCATCGCCGTGCCGCTGTTTCGCCGGCTGCAGCTGGGCTCGGTGCTGGGCTATCTGGCGGCGGGCCTGCTGATCGGCCCCTTCGGCCTGGCCTTCATCTCCGAGCCCGAGACCATCCTGCATGTGGCCGAGCTCGGCGTGGTGATGTTCCTGTTCATCATCGGCCTGGAGATGCGGCCGGCCAAGCTGTGGAACCTGCGGCGGGAGATCTTC
Organism: uncultured Caulobacteraceae bacterium; assembly: GCA_937910255.1. Classification (GTDB taxonomy): domain Bacteria; phylum Pseudomonadota; class Alphaproteobacteria; order Caulobacterales; family Caulobacteraceae; genus Phenylobacterium. Next base: position 4,836 of record CALEOQ010000592.1, read on the forward strand.
GGCCTTGGCGCGGCCCAGGTCCTGGTCTGCGCCGCCCTGCTCTCGGGTCTGGGCGTCCTGGCCGGCCTGCCCCTGGTCGCCGCGGTGATCGGGGCCAGCGGCTTTGTGCTGTCGTCCACCGCCGTGATCATGAAGATGCTGGACGAGCGCGGCCAGACCAACAGCCCCGCCGGTCAGCGGGCGGTTTCGATCCTGCTGCTGGAAGACCTGGCCGTGGTTCCCCTGCTGGCCCTGGTGGCTGTGCTGGCCTCGCTGTCGGGTCAGGCCGTGGAGGCCGCCCGGCCAGTCTGGCTCTCCATCCTCATGGCGGTCGGAACCCTGACGGCCCTGCTGGCGGCCGGGCGTTGGCTGCTCAACCCCTTCTTTGGCCTGCTGGCGCGAACAGGGGCGAGGGAGATCATGACGGCCGCAGCCCTGCTGGTGGTGCTGGGGTCGGCCATGTTCCTCGACTGGGGCGGTCTTTCCATGGCCATGGGCGCCTTCATGGCCGGCGTCTTGCTCTCGGAATCCACCTTCCGCCACCAGCTGGAGGCCGACATCGAGCCCTTCCGCGGCATCCTGCTCGGCCTGTTCTTCATCAGCGTCGGCATGTCCCTCAACCTCGCCGTGGTCGCGGAGTCCTGGGCGCTGATCGCCGGAGGAGTGCTGGCCTTCATGGTCATCAAGGCGGCGGGCATCTACGCCGTCGCCCGCCTGTTCCGGGCCAGTCCCCGGGAGTCGATCGAGCGGGCGGCCCTGTTTGCGCAAGGGGGCGAGTTCGCCTTTGTCCTCTATGGCGCGGCCCTCGCCGGCGGCGTGATCGATGCGCGCATCAGCGCCATCATGACCGCCATCGTCATCCTCTCCATGGCGCTGACCCCCGTGGTGATCATCCTGCTGGATCGCCTGACGCCCCGGCTGAAGCTCTCCATGGATGGGATCGAAGAGGCCAATGGCCTGCAGGGCCAGATCCTGCTGATCGGCTTTGGCCGCTTCAGCCAGGTGGTCAGCCAGCCCCTGCTGGCCCGCGGCTTCGAGATCGCACTGATCGAGAACGATGTGGAGATGATCCAGGCCGCCGGCAATTTCGGCTTCAAGGTCTATTACGGGGACGGCGCGCGCCTCGATGTGCTGCGGGCCTCAGGCGCCGAGACCGCCGAGGCGATCATGATCGGCGTCGACAAGCCCGAGGTGGCCGACCACATCGTCGAGCTGGTGAAATCGGAATTCCCCCACGCCAAGCTGTTCGTGCGGGCCTATGACCGCGGCCACTCCATGCGCCTGACCAAGGCCGGGGTGGATTTCCAGATCCGCGAAACCTTCGAGTCGGCCGTCGCCATGGGCGAGCGCCTGCTGCTGGACCTGGGCGTCGAGCCCGAAGCGGCCGCCGAGACCATGGCCGAGGTGCGCCGCAGCGACGAAGAGCGGTTCGAGGCGCAGCTGGTCGGCGGCATCGAGGCCGGCCGCGGCATGATGCGCGGCAACATGGTGACCCCGCAGCCGACGCCCTTCTCCAAGCCCCGCCGCGAGGCCCAGGCGATCAATCCCGAAGCCGCCGGCCTCATCGCCGACAAGGCGGCAAACCGCGAGGCCGAGCCGACCGCCTGAGGGCGTCGGCCTGCGGCCGTGGCTTGCGGGCGCCACCTGCGCTATGGGGGCGTTAACCCATTTCACCCCATAAACCCTGTTGGAAGAGAGCGTGCGCCCATGCCCATGACCCAGGCCGATCTGGAAACCTCCCTGCGCGAGGCCTTTCCCGACGCCCAGATCGCGATCGAAGACCTCGCCGGCGACGGCGACCACTATCGCGCGCGCATCGTCTCGGCCGCCTTCCAGGGCCTGCCGCGGGTGCGTCAGCACCAGCTCGTCTATGCCGCTCTGAAGGGCAAGATGGGCGGCGAACTGCACGCGCTGGCCCTTGAGACCTCGGTTCCAGGCTAGGGCGGAGAGGCCATGCGCTACCGGCCGTTCGGCATATCGGGCAAGGCGGTCTCGGCGCTGAGCCTCCTGCTGCGCGACACCGGCCGCAGCCAGGCCCCTAGCGCCTGGCGGACGCTGGCCGTCTGCGCCATGGAATGCGGCATCAACGCCTTTGAACTCGAAGCCGGTGTGGCCCCGCTGGCCGCGGGCTTCCGGGACGCCCTGGGCGCGGTCGAGCGCCGCCTGCTGTTCGTCGCCTGGCGGATCATCGGCGATGGCCGCACCCCCACCGATGCGCGCTACCTGCAGGACGCCGTCCGCGAAGGCCTGAACCAGACCGGCGCCGGCTATTTCGACCTGCTGACCCTGGACGAGGCCGCCTATGCGACCCTGACGCCGGAGGGCGCCGCGACCCTGGACGATCTCCGCGCCGCCGGCCTCGCCCTGCAGATCGGCGTGGCCGGCGTCGGCGCCCTGGTGGATCAGGCGGTCGCCACCGGCGCCTTCGACGCGCTGGCCTCGCCGTTCAACCTGACCTCGGGGTGGCATATCCGCCGCCGGATCCGCGAGGCGGCCCACCTCAACATGTCGATCACCGGCTTCGACGCCTTTCCGCCGGAGCTGTGCCGCCCGCCCGCCCAGATCGCGGCCAAGACGGCGCTGTTCCGCCGCGCAGGGCCGAGCGCGGCCACGGTCGGCGTCTATGCCTTCCTGCACGAGACTCGCAACTGGGCGGCCGACGAGCTCTGCCTCGCCTACGCCCTCACCGAGCCGGCCCTGGCCTGCGTCCAGATCGAGGCCCACCGCCCCGAGGTGATCGAGCGCCTGGCCGCCGTGCCCGACCGCGAACTGCCCACGGGCCTCGCCGCCCAGATCGAAATGGCGCGGATCGACACGCCGGCTGACGCCCGCTCGGCGTGAGCGGCTATTGACCGGGGCGCGTCGCCTCCCTAGCTCTGTGCCTCAAGACTCTGATCCCATCGAAAGGCCGTTCCCATGAGCGAGGCCATGACCGATCCCGCCCACGACTTCATCGCCAAGACCCTGAAGGACCATCAGGTGGTCCTGTTCATGAAGGGCGTGCCCGAGCAGCCCCGCTGCGGCTTCTCCGGCCTGGTGGTGCAGATCCTCGACCATCTCGGCGTGGACTTCGTCGGCGTCGACGTGCTGCAGGACGACGGCCTGCGGGACGGGATCAAGACCTATACCGACTGGCCGACCATCCCGCAGCTCTATGTGAAGGGCGAATTCGTCGGCGGCGCCGACATTGTCCGCGAGATGTTCCAGAACGGCGAGTTGAAGCCCTTCCTCAGCCAGCAGGGCGTCCTGGCTGCGTGAGCCGGGCCTTCGAGCCCCCGCCCGGGCGCCAGGTCTTCTCCCGCCGTTTCACGCCGCGCGCCGCTGACATCGACGCCAACGGCCCTGTGAACAATGTGGAGATCGGAAGTGCGTCGCGCAGGGACAGCGTGTAGATCTCGTTTGGCGCCCTACCCTTCAAAACAGAACTACACACGCCTTCATTCTCCTTCCC
>CALEOQ010000593.1 GCA_937910255.1 uncultured Caulobacteraceae bacterium
TGCTCCACCTGCAGGCGGGTGTTCATCTCCAGGAAGAAGAAGCTGCGGTCCTGGCCGGCCACGAACTCCACCGTACCGGCGCTGTCGTAGCCGACGGCCTTGGCCAGCGCGATCGCCTGGTCGCCCATGGCCTTGCGGGTGGCCGCGTCCAGCAGGGGGCTCGGCGCCTCCTCGATGACCTTCTGGTTGCGCCGCTGGATCGAGCACTCCCGCTCGAACAGGTGGACCACATGGCCGTGCTTGTCGCCCAGCACCTGGATCTCGATATGGCGTGGGCTCTCGATGAACTTCTCGATGAAGATGCGGTCGTCGCCGAAGCTGGAACGGGCCTCGGCCTGAACCGCGGGGAAGCCCTCCTCCACGTCCTTGCGGGTCCAGGCGACCCGGATGCCCTTGCCCCCGCCCCCGGCCGAGGCCTTGATCATCACCGGATAGCCGATCTCCTCGGCGATCTGCACGGCGTGAGCGGTGTCTGAAATCTCGCCCACATGCCCTGGCACTGTGGAGACCCCGGCGCGGCCGGCGGCCTTCTTGCTTTCGATCTTGTCGCCCATGGCCGCGATGGCCTCGGGGTTCGGGCCGATGAAGACGATGCCCTCCTGCGCCAGCCGCCGGGCGAAGCCGGCATTTTCCGAGAGGAAGCCGAAGCCCGGATGGACGGCCTGCGCGCCCGTCTCGCGGCAGGCGGCGACGATCTTGTCGGCCACCAGATAGCTTTCCGACGCCGGCGCAGGCCCGATGAACACGGACTCGTCGGCCATCTCCACGGCCATGGAATCGGCGTCGGCCTCGGAATAGACGACCACCGTCGCGATCCCCATCCGGCGACAGGTCTTGATGATGCGGACAGCGATCTCGCCGCGATTGGCGATCAGGATCTTGGAAAACATGGCCACCGAACTCAACGCAGCTTCACCGCCGTACCCGAGGCGCTGACCATCAGCATCCCGTTCTCAACCCCCAGGGTTTCATAGTCGAGATCGACGCCGACCACCGCGTCGGCGCCCAGGCTGCGGGCCTCGTCGCACATTTCCCGCAGGGCGATGTCGCGGGCCTCGCGCAGGGCCTTTTCATAGCCGCCGGCGCGGCCGCCGATGATGTTGGTGATGCCGGCAAAGAAGTCCCGGAAGATGTGGGCGCCGATGATCGCCTCCCCGGTGACGACGCCCAGGGTGCTGGCGGTTTCGCGCTCCGCGAGGGTGGGTGTGGTGGCGGTGATCATTCCTGGCCTCTCCCGACATGCCCCCAATCGAACGCGGGGGTCCTTTCGCTCCGTGGGGACGAACCTTAGATTGGTGATCATGACCAAGCCAGCCGACTCCCCGACGACCGAATTCGATCTGTCCCCGCCCGACCCTGCGGAACGCAAGGCCCTCGAGGCCGACCTCTCGACCGAAGAGGCCGAGGTGTTGCTGCGGCATGGCACCGAAGCGCCGTTCTGCGGCGGCCTGCTCGATAACAAGGAGGACGGCGTCTATTGCTGCCGTCTCTGCGGCCTGCCCCTGTTTCGGGCGCACACCAAGTTCGAGAGCGGCACCGGCTGGCCGAGCTTCTTCGCGCCGATGAACGAGGCCCACGTGGTCGCCGTCCGCGACGTCAGCTACGGCATGGTGCGCATCGAGACCCGCTGCGCCCGGTGCGACAGCCACCAGGGCCACGTCTTCCCCGATGGCCCGCGCCCCACCGGCCTGCGCTACTGCATCAATTCGGTGTCGCTGGAGTTCGTCGGCGACGGCCAGCCCCTTCGCGATCCCTTGGGCCGCGGCGACAACGCCCATATGGGCGCAGGCTAGCCAGCCCCCTCGATGAGGGCCAGCACGGCTCTGGGCGCGGCCGGATCGCTGCCGTCCTGGGCGTGCCAGGCGGCTGACAGGCCGGCATGGGCGTGTGCCCAGGCCCGCAGCCGGGCCGGCTCCAGATTGGCCGTCCGGGCGATCTGCGCCAGGCGCGTGGCGAAGCGGTCGGCGGTGACAGCGGCCAGGTCGGGATTGGGGAAGATGTTGGCGTAGTCATAGGCTCGCTCGCCCATCAGCCCCCAGGGATCGATGGCCAGCCAGCCCTCGGAGCCGAAATCCAGCACATTGCCGTGGTGGATATCCCCGTGCAGCAGCACCGGGTCGCGGGGAGTCGCCAGGAGGCCGGAGGCCACGCGACGGGCGCGCGCCAGGGTCGGGTCGGTGGACTGGATCAGGGCCGAAAACTGCCTGGCCAAGGAGGGCGCGGCCGGCGGGCCCGAGTCCCGTGGCGCATGAAGCCTGGCGACCACCTGACACAGGATCGCCGTGGCGGCCTCATCCTTCCCAGCCAGCACCTGTTGGGTGAGCGGGACGCCTGTGGCCCGAACCATCAGCAGCGCCTCTTCCTGGGTGGCGAGGACCGGCGCTGCGCCCTGCCCGTCCCACCAGGCCATGATGGCGCCCCCGCGCCGCTCATCTGGACTGTGAGCCAGCTTCAGCATGGCCGCCTGGGCGCCGGCGCGCACCGGCAGCAGGCGCGAGCGGGTTACTGGCATGGATATGACATCGCCCTCCGGAACCAGGTCCCAGAGGGCGAGCCAGGGTTCAAAATCCTCAAGCCCGGCGCCCATGTCGCCAGCCTAGGCCGGCGGCGACGCGCGGAGCAATGGGACCTATTCGTCGCCGTCGGTCACCTTGGCCAGGGTGGAGTTGGTGGCCATGCGACCCTGCCGGCCGGTGACGGCCGAGGGCTGGTCCACCCTTGCCTTGACGCGCAGATTGTTCTGCACGTGCTTCACCCCGTGGATGTCCTCGACGCAGTGCTCGGCGTGGTGCTTGCCCAGGCGGTCATCTACCGTGCCGCTGAGCGTCACTTCGCCGTCGCTCACGCCAACCTCGATCTCCGAGGCGTCGAGCCAGGGGTCGTCGGTCAGGGCGTGATGGACATCGTCCATGATCCGTTCGTCAGGCCGGACATAGCCCTTGGGGCCCCGGCCCCGGTGGCTGCGGGCCTCGTCCCAGCGGCGGCGGCGCTCGGCGTCCTCGTCGCCAAACCACGAGGCCACCTCGTCCGTCGTCCGGTCCCAGAAGCCACGGTCGTGGGAATCACGGACCAGGCGGCTATCGCCGCCATAGGCGCGGGCATAGGCGCGGCGCGTCTCGGCGCGCTGGCGGCGCGGCGGGTCATCGATATCGCCTCGGCCGCCAAACCCGCCATTCTGCATGGCGTAGCCTTCCTGGCCGAAATAGCCCTCGCCATAGAGCCGGTCGCGGTCCTCGTAACGATCAGGCGACGGTTCATTGCGATAGGGCGCCTGGGTGCTGTGTTCATAATCGACGCCGGTCTCCTGCTCGCCGAAGACGTGGCCGCGGCCCTGGCGTCCTGAGGCGAAGCTGCGATCCTCGGCGCCGTAATCAGAGCCCCCGCCGCCCTGGCGACCCCGCGCCGAGCTCCCGTCTTCGCCACGCCGGGGCCAGCGGGCGCGGCCACGATCCTGATCTTCGGTCCATCTGTCAGCCATGGTCGGTTCTCCCGTGTCTTAGAGGGGTGCGCATTCGCGCTCTCCCTGAAACAACAGGCTCGCCCCGGCCTTGTTCCGAAATTCTCTGGGCTGCGGCGCCCATCGCGGTCAGATCACAGCGGGATATTGTCGTGCTTCTTCCAGGGGTTCTGGAGGACCTTGCCCTTGAGACTGCGGAGGCCGCGCACGATCCGGCGGCGGGTGCCATGGGGCATGATCACGTCGTCGATATAGCCGCGGCTGGCGGCGACGAACGGGTTGGCGAAGCGGTCCTTGTACTCCGCCTCCCGGGCGACCAGCTCCTCTTCGGTCTGGTTGCGGAAGATGATCTCCACCGCGCCCTTGGAGCCCATGACGGCGATCTCGGCCGTGGGCCAGGCATAGTTCAGATCGCCGCGGATGTGCTTGGAGCTCATCACGTCATAGGCGCCGCCATAGGCCTTGCGGGTGATGACGGTGATCTTGGGCACCGTGGCCTCGGCATAGGCGAACAACAGCTTGGCGCCGTGACGGATCAGGCCGCCCTGCTCCTGGCGGGTGCCCGGCATGAAGCCCGGCACGTCGACGAAGGTCACCAGCGGGATCTCGAAGGCGTCGCAGAAGCGCACGAAGCGGGCCGCCTTGCGGCTGGCGTCGATGTCCAGCACCCCGGCCAGCACCTGCGGCTGATTGGCGACGACGCCCACCGGCTGGCCGTCCATGCGGGCGAAGCCGCAGATGATGTTCTTGGCGAAGTCCGGGGAAATCTCGAAGAAATCGGCCTCGTCCACGACCTTCCAGATCAGCTCCTTCATGTCGTAGGGCTTGTTGGGATTGGCCGGGACCAGGGTGTCGAGGCTGGGCTCCTCCCGCTCGGCGCTGTCGAAGCTCTCGCGCGCCGGCGGGCGCTCGCGGTTGGAGGTCGGCAGGAAGTCCACCAGGCGGCGCACCTGGGTCATGGCCTCCAGGTCGTTCTCGAAGGCGCCGTCGGCCACGCCGGACTTCATGGCGTGAACCCGGTAGCCGCCCAGGTCCTCGTGGCTGACATCCTCGTGGGTGACCGTCTTCACCACGTCGGGGCCGGTCACATACATGTAGCTCGTGTCCTTCACCATGAAGATGAAGTCCATGATGGCCGGGGAATAGACGTCGCCGCCGGCGCAGGGCCCCATGATCACGGCGATCTGCGGGATGACGCCCGAGGCCAGGGTGTTCTCCAGGAAGATGTCGGCATAGCCGGCCAGCGAATCCACGCCCTCCTGGATGCGGGCGCCGCCGGCGTCGAACAGGCCGATGATCGGCGCGCCCATTTTCAGGGCCTGGCGCTGGACCTTGAGGATCTTCTGCGCATGCGCGCTGGAAAGAGATCCGCCGAAGACCGTGAAATCCTTGGAGAAGACGAAGACGGTTCGGCCGTTGATCGTGCCCCAGCCGGTGACGACCCCGTCGCCAGGCACCTTCTGTTCGGCCATGCCGAAGTCGGTGGCCCGGTGCTCGACGAACATGTCGAACTCCTCGAAGGAGCCCTCGTCCAGCAGCAGATCCACCCGTTCGCGGGCGGTGAGCTTGCCCTTGGCGTGCTGGGCTTCGATCCGGCGGGCCCCGCCCCCCTGGCGCGCGGTTTCCCGCTTGGCTTCAAGCTCTACGAGGACCTGCTTCACGCTGAACGCCTCCCTGACGACCACTGACCGCTCAGCCGTAATGGGCGCCGCAGGACCGCGCAAGTTCACCCCGCGTCAGGGAATTTCGCGCCTACGCCGCGTCAAGGGCGCGGAACCAGGCGTCCAGCATGGCCGACTCCATGGTCAGGCGCGCGACCCGCTCGGCGGCCTCTTCATCGACGCCCCAGGCCTCTTCCTGGAAGATCTCGTCCAGCCGCGACAGGGTCAGCGCCTGGGCGCCGTCCAGCCAGCCCCGCTGCAATGCGAGCGCCAGCACCGCCGAGCCATAGAGCGAGGCGCCGAAGGCGACGCCGGCCAACCGGAAGTCGTCCAGGCGCTCGGCCAGGGATCGCACCTGGGCAAGGGTCGCCTCGGGCTGAGCCTGGTGGATGATGCCGGCGGCGCGGACAAAGGCGACGCCGAACTCCTGCTCAGCCCGGGTGAGCACCGGCTCCCACGCCGCGCTCTGCCGCGCCACGAGGGTATGCGGATCCTCGGCGAAATAGCAGAGCAGATCAGACCCGGCATAGTCGGCCACCGACTGCGCGGTCGCGGCGCGGGCCTGGGGGATGGAGTCGATGGCGGTGTTGGCCAGCCGGGTGGCGTGCATGCCGACGATGTCCAGGGTTTCGCCCTGGCGCGCCCATTCAGCGGCGATCATCTCGGCCAGGGCGCGGGTCGGAACCAGCAGCCGCCCGCCCAGGGGGCCGCGCACCTGACGGTCATCCAGCAGGACGGCGAAGCCGCCATCGGCCTCGACCACCGACACCGTCGTGTAGAACCGCCGAGGCCTGTCGGTCGCCTCTTGAAAACCACGTCTCAAATTCGTCTCCATTGGATGCGACGGAGGTGGGCCGGAGACACGTGGAATGGGGATCAGGCCCGCCACGTGCAAGGAGGCGCCTTATGGCCCTGCCCGACCGTGATCTCCAGGCCGCAATCGCGGCCACCCGCTTTGGTCTCGGCGCCCGCCCCGGCGAAATCGCCGAAGCCGGTCGCGACCCGCAGGGATTCCTAGCGGCTCAGCTCCGCGCGCCGGCGGCTCACCCTGAGCGCGCCCTGCCGCTCGACCGGACCAGGGCGCTGAAGGCCTTCAACGAGGCCGAGGCGGCGTTTCAGGCGGCCAACCGCCGTCAGAGCCCCGAGGCCCAGGCGCTCCGCCCCGAGCTGAACGCCCAACGTCAGGCCCTGCGCAAGCAGATCGAGGCCGACATCGTCCAGCGGGCGATTCAGGGGGCGACCACGGAAACGGCTTTCGCCGAGCGATGGGCGCTCTTCTGGGCCAATCATTTCACGGTGGGCGCCGGAAACTTCGTCCGCACGGCCACGATCGGACCCTTCGAGACCACGGCCATCCGCCCCCATGTGTTCGGCGCCTTCACCGACCTTCTGGTGGCGGCCGAGACCCATCCGGCCATGCTGCTCTATCTCGATCAGAACGGCTCGGTCGGACCTTCAAGTCCCTTGGCGCAGCGCCAGGCGGAGCGGAAGGCCCCACGGCGGCTCGGGCTGAATGAGAACCTGGCCCGCGAGATCCTGGAGCTGCACACCGTCGGGGTGAACGGCGGCTACACCCAGGCTGACGTGACCGAGTTCGCCCGCGCCCTGACCGGCATCACCTTTCGCGGCTTGAACACCGCCCCGGAAGAGATGGGCCAGGCGCATTTCCGCCCCCTCGCCCACGAACCCGGCCCCCGCACCGTGATGGGCGTCCGCTACGAGGTCGAGGGCGAGGCCCAGTCGGCCGCCATCCTGCGCGACCTGGCCGCCCGGCCCGAGACCGCCCGCTTCATCTCGCACAAGATCGCCCGCCATTTCGTGGCCGACGATCCGCCGCCACCCCTGGTCGCCCGGTTGGAACAGGCCTGGCTCAGGTCCGATGGCGCCCTGGACCAGGTGGCCGCCGCCTTGATCTCCGCGCCCGAAGCCTGGGCGCCTGAGGCGAAGAAGTTCAAGACGCCCTACGAATTCCTGATCTCCAGCTGGCGGGCGACGGACACCGCGCCCCTGGCGCACAACGAACTGGCCATGTTGAACGCCATGGGTCAGCGCCCCTTCTACGCCCCCTCGCCCGAGGGCTGGCCCGAGGAAGAGGCCGCCTGGGCCACGCCGGACGGGATCATCAAGCGCCTGGTCTGGACCGAGGGCTTCGCGCCCAAGGCGGTGTGGAACCGTGACCCCTCCGAACTGGCCGCCCAGGCCCTGGGCGCCCGGCTATCGCCCACCACCGCCCGCGCCGTCGCCCGCGCCGAGTCCCGCGACGAAGGGCTCGCCCTCCTGCTCATGAGCCCGGAGTTTCAGCGCCGATGACCCGCTCAGCCCCAGATGTCGCCCTGATGCTCTCCCGTCGCCGGTTGCTGGCCGCCGGGGCCGGTCTTGGCCTCGCCCTGCCCTGGGTCGCTGCGCCGGCCTTCGCCGCCCCCAGCCGCAAAAAGTTCGTGCTGGTCATTCTGCGCGGCGCCGCCGACGGCCTGTCCATGACCCCGCCGGTGGGTGATCCCAACTATGTCGCCCTGCGCCGGGACCTCGCGCTGACCGACGGGGCCCTGGGCCTGGACGGCGACTTTGGCCTGCATCCGGAGCTCAAGACCGTCCAGCGCCTGGCCGGCGCAGGCCAGGCGCGGATTGCGCCGGCCGTGGCCATGCCCGAGCGCATCCGCTCGCACTTCGAGGCCCAGGACCGGCTGGAGAGCGCGGCGGGCGATGACATCAGCTCAGGCTGGCTGAACCGAGCCCTGGGCAGTCTGGCGGCCAGGACCGAGGTGGAAGGTCTTTCGGTCGGACCCGTAGCCCCCTTGGTCCTGCGGGGCGCTGTGCCTACAGCCTCCTGGTCGCCCGGACGGGCGGTAGAAGCCCAGGCGCGATTGCCGATGCTGATCCAGGATCTCTATGGCGATGATCCTGTGCTCGGCGCCGCCCTGGCCCGAGGCCTGAAGACCGAGACCCTGGCCCAGGCCAATATCGCCCGCCTGGCGCCCGAGGCGGGCCGCGACCTCAGCGCGGCGGAGACCGCCAGGCTGACCCGCACCCTCATGAGATCGGAAGCGCACACGTCTGAACTCCAGTCACGTCGTAATCTCCTATGCCCGCCCCTCCCTGCAACAAACAACCAACATCACCCTCTATCCCCTCACTCTCAACCACC
>CALEOQ010000594.1 GCA_937910255.1 uncultured Caulobacteraceae bacterium
GGATGGGGTGGGGGAGGTGTGAGGAGGGGCATAGGGGACGGAAGTGAAAGGATTGTTTTTTTTTTCAAGCAGAAGACGGCATACGAGATTACGACGTGACTGGAGTTCAGACGTGTGCTCTTCCGATCTTCATAGGCCGTGACCCGCAGGCCGCCCTTGCGCCGGTCGATCCCGTCCTCGCTGTCGGTGACCAGGGTCACCACCTGGCCTTCGCTCAGGGACAGCCGCTCCATGTCGGCGGCGTTGATGAGCACCACGTCGCGGGTCCCCTGGATGCCGCGGAACCGGTCATCATAGCCATAGACCGTGGTGTTGAACTGATCGTTGGACCGCAGGGTCATCAGCCGGAACAGATCGGCCTGGTCGGCGAAACCCACCGCCGAAAGGCTGGACGGAACGATGAACCGGGCGCGGCCGCCCTCCATGCTGCTGAAGTCCCGCTCCTTGGCCGGATTACCCCGGTGGAAGCCGCCGGGCTGGCGGAAGCGGCCGTTGAAGTCGGCGAACTTGTCCGGATAGGTCCCCTCGATGGCGTCGCGCACCTGGCCGTAGTCGGCGGTCCAGGCGTCCCAGTCCACATGGGGGTTGGGCGCCAGCAGGGCCTTGGCGATCCCGGCGACGATGGCCGGCTCGGACTTCAGGTCGGGACTGGCCGGCGGATGGGTTCCGTCAGAGGCGTGGACGCAGCTGGTGGAGTCCTCCATCGACACGGTCTGCGGGCCGGTGGCCTGCACGTCCTCCTCGATGCGGCTGAGGCAGGGCAGAAGGTAAGCAGTCCTGCCGTTCACCAGGTGGCTGCGGTTGAGCTTGGTGGCGATCTGGACCGTGAGGTCGAGGCCGGTCCAGGCCGCCTCCACCCGCGGGCTGTCGGGCACGGCGCGCAGGAAGTTGCCGCCCAGGCCGATGAAGGCCCGCACAGTCCCGTCCAGCACGCCCTCGCACACCTCCACCGTGGTCATGCCCTTTTCCCGGGGCGGCTCGAAGCCATACTGCTCGGCCAGACGGTCGAGGGGCGCCAGCTCGGGCTTCTCGGTGATGCCGACGGTGCGCTGCCCCTGGACATTGGAATGGCCGCGCACGGGGCAGAGGCCGGAGCCGGGCCGACCCACATTGCCCCGCAGCATCATCAGGTTGCAGATCATGTTGACGTTCTCGACGCCCAGCCGCTGCTGGGTGAGGCCCATGCCGTAGACGCCGATCGCGGCCTGGCTCTCGCCATAGGCCCGAGCCGCGCCGGCCAGGGCGGCGACGGAGAGGCCCGATTCCCGTTCGATATCGGCCCAGTCGGCTTGGCGGCAGAAGTCGGCGAAGGCCTGGAAGCCCTGGGTGTAGTCGGCGATGAAGTCGTGATCGAGCAGCGCCGGATTGCCAGCGGCGCGGGCCATCTCGTCGGCCTCGATCAGCCACTTGCAGAGGCCGGTGATGGCCGCCAGGTCTCCGCCGGTCTTCACCTGGTGATACTGGGCGCTGGTCTAGATC
>CALEOQ010000595.1 GCA_937910255.1 uncultured Caulobacteraceae bacterium
GGGCGTAGTGTCTGAGTGTGGGTGTGAAGCGAGGTTGTGGGTTGTTTTTTTTTTAATGATACGGCGACCCCCGAGATCTACACTCTTTCCCTACACGACGCTCTTCCGATCTAATTGGAGGCCTAGCTTGGCGATGCGGCCCGCCATGGCAAGCCTTGCTTGGGCGATCGCCGCAGAACGGCGGCCTGGCTCAGGGCGCGGCAGGTTCGCTCAGAGTCGCCGCGTTGGCGGACTCGGGATCGATCTCGTCAGTGTCCTCGACCTCGGGCGCCTCGGCGTCGCTCTCTTGCCCCTGAGGCGGCTCCAGCGGGTCGGCGTCGGCGCCGTCGAGGATGTCGCCGACGGTCTCCATCACAGCCTTGACCGGTGACGGCTTGGCCGCCCGCCGCGCTCGAATGTCGGCGGTGACGGCGAAGGCGCGGCTGCTGGCCTGGGCCTCAAGGAGCCGCCAGTCGGTGACATAGCGCAGGGCGAAGCCATCGAGCCCCATGCGCCGATACTGTTCCATGTGGGCCAGTTCGTGGGCCCAGAGCCAGACGTTGTGGGCCACCTTGTCGTCGGAGAACACAATGACGTCGTGCAGGGTGATCGCGCCTTCGTCATAGTACCAGCGCGCCAGAAGCGAACCGAGGCCCAGGTCCTGGCCCGCCAGGGTCCAGCGCGCCCGGTTCAGAATCTCGTCGTCGAAATAGGGGCTGAGCGCGGCGCGGATATCCTCGGGCATGGCTTCGGGCGATTGCCGCAGCGCCTCGGCGCGCGAAAAGCGGATTGTCTGGGCCAGGACCGGCGCGGCGACGGCCGGGGAGCGACGAAGCGCCTCCTCGGAGGCGCGGCGGGTGCGGTCGGCTGCATGACGGGCCGATTCCTCGACGGTGGCGCGCCACTCCGACGGCGGGCGAAGCTGCGCCGCGCTGGGTTCGCCCGAGCAGCCGGCGATCGCCAGGCCGGCGAAGGCGAGGGACAGCCAGGGGCGCGAGCGGGACTGGGGGCCGCCGCGGAACAGGATCATCAAATCTTGTCTCTCTCCGAATTTGGGTCCCAGCCCGGCTATAAGCCCACGGCCTTGCGGGAGGTTCCTCCTCCTATACGGCGGCAAGACGGCCCTCAGACGCCGCCGAAGGCGTCGGTCACCAGGGTCTTGATCTGCTCAGCCGTAAGGGCCCGGCTCCCGGCGTCCCGCGGATCGAGGGCGAGCCGGGCCGCCACTGGGGCGTCCGCCTTGCGCGCGGCCCGATCATAGGCGGGGTCATAATGCAGGCCGATCAGGGCCTGGGCCAGGGCGGCGAAATCGCCGACCGCGATCAGGCCGCGCCAGGTCTCCAGGCGTTCGCGGCTGGGGGCGATCGGCAGACGGGCGAAGGCCGCCTCCAGGGCGGCGGGATCGGCGGCGATGTCGCCATAGGCGCTGGCCAGATAGGCGGCCCGGTGTTCCTGGCTGGCCTCAAGCACAAGCCGCGGCGCAGCCTGCATGGCCCGCCACAGCACCGGCGGGGTCATCCGGTCGCCGATCTTGCTGGCCTCGGCCTCGACGACGATAGGGCGGTTCAGGTCCAGGGCGTGCAGGGCGCCCAGCAGCCGGGACTCAAACATCTTCTGGCTCGGCTGGGGTCGTCCCGCCATGGCGCCGAACAGGGAGCCGCGGTGTTCAGCCAGGCCCTCAAGGTCCAGGACCTGCACGCCCAGGGCCGGCAGGGCGTTGAGAATCTCCGTCTTGGCCGAGCCCGTATGGCCATCCAGCAGCATCAGCCTCAGGGGCTGGTCCTCGTCATAGAGCCTGGCGGTGACGTGGCGGCGATAGGTGCGATAGCCCCCCTGCAGCAGGGTCACGGGCCAGCCCACCTGGGACAGGATGGTGGCCATGGCGTCCGAGCGCTGGCCGCCCCGCCAGCAATAGATCAGCGGCCGGAAGCTGGCCGGGCGGTCGGCCAGGGCGGTTTCCAGGTGTCGGGCGATGTTGCGCGCCACGTGCGCCGCGCCGATCCGGCGGGCGAGAAAGCGCGACTCCTGCACATAGATCGTGCCGACCTCGGCGCGCTGAGCGTCGTCCAGGACGGGCAGGTTCTCCGCGCCCGGCACGTGATCCAGGGCGAATTCCGAGGGGCTGCGCACATCGATGATGGCGTCGAAGACGGCGAGGTCCGCGGCGCCCACCGCCTGGGTCGTCTGATATCCGGCCATGGTCCGCGTCCCTCCGTCCGCCGGGGTGCTATACAACGACCCGCAGGCCCTCAAAGACAAGGAACACCCCATGACCCAGCAGATGCGGCTGACCGACCTGGCCCATGGGGGCGGCTGCGGCTGCAAGCTGGCGCCGGCGGTGCTGCGGGAGATTCTGGCCGGCGTGCCCCAGGCCGCGGTCTTCCCCAACCTGATGGTCGGGACCGAAACCTCCGACGATGCGGCCGTCTGGCGGCTCAACGACCAGCAGGCCCTGGTGGCGACCACCGACTTCTTCATGCCGGTGGTGGATGATCCCTTTGACTTTGGTCGGATCGCGGCCACCAACGCCATCTCCGATGTCTACGCCATGGGGGCCACGCCGATCTTCGCCCTGGCCATCGTCGGCATGCCGATCGGCAAGCTTTCCACCGACCAGATCTCGGCCATCCTGGCTGGCGGCGCCGCAGTCTGCGCCGAGGCTGGCATTCCGGTGGCCGGCGGTCATTCCATCGACAGCGTCGAGCCGATCTATGGCCTCGTAGCCATGGGCCTGGTCCATCCCGACAGGGTGCTGACCAACCGCACCGCCCGGCCGGGCGACGTGCTGCTGCTGACCAAGGGCCTTGGGGTCGGCGTGCTGAGCGCGGCCTTCAAGCAGGAACGCCTGGCGCCGGCGGGTTATGGGGCGCTGATCGCCTCGACCACCCAGCTCAACCGCATCGGCGCCGAGCTGGCGGGCTTCGCCGGCGTCCATGGCGCCACCGACGTCACCGGCTTTGGCCTGCTGGGCCACACCCTGGAAATGTGCCGTGGCGCGGGCGTATCGGCCGAGATCCAGGCCGCGGCGCCGATCCTGCTGGCCGAGGTGGAGGCCTTGGCCAGGGCTGGCGTGCGGACCGGCGCCTCGGGGCGCAACTGGACGAGCTATGGCGAGGCGGTGGTCCTGCCCGACGGCTTCGACGACTGGCGCCGCGACATCCTGTGTGACCCGCAGACCAGCGGCGGCCTGCTGATCGCGCTCGCGCCCGAGGCGGTTCCCCAGGTCATGGCGCGGCTCGGCGAGCTGGGCGCGACGGCGGCGGCGGTCGTCGGGCGTATCCTTGAGGGGCCGGCGGAGGTTCGGGTCGTCTAGGTCTTCAGGCCCACGGTCTTGCAGACGTGCTTCCATTCCGCGTCGGTCACCGGCTGGACCGACAGGCGGAAAGAGGTCACCAGGGACATACCCTCCAGCTTCGGATCGGCCTTGGCCTGGGCCAGGGTGAAGGGCTTTGGCAGGGGCTCGACCGCCTTCACATCCACGCAGACGAAGACGCCCTTCGCGTCGGTGGGGTCGGGATAGGCTTCCTTGATCACCTCGCAGACCCCGACGATCTCCTTCCCGGCCTGGGAATGGTAGAAGAAGCCGAGGTCCCCCTGCTTCATGGCCATCAGGTTCTGCTTGGCGGTGTGGTTGCGGACCCCGGTCCAGGGTTCGCCCTTGGCCCCGCAGGCCACCAGGTCGTCCCAGGAAAACGCATCCGGCTCGGACTTCAGCAGCCAGTAGGCCATGGTCGCGCTCCCTGTCTCATCCAGAGGTTCAGCTATAGCCTAGGCCGCCCTCGGCGCCACGCGGCTAGAGCGCCAGAGGCGCCTCATAGCCGGTGAGTTCCAGATAGCCCCGCGCGCCATCGCCGCGCACGGCGCCTTCCCAATAGACCGGCCCGATCGGGCGGCTATCGAGCTCCTGGTCGTCGAACAGGGGTTCGAGGCGCCAGGTGCGAAGGCCCTCGGCCGTGCGCACCTGCACATCGCGGGCGATGGGATAGCGGGCGCCGGTCCTGGGTGAGCGCCACCAGCCGCGGGTGAGGAACGCCACGTCCTCGGGTCCGAAGATCGTGACGTCGCCGCCCCGGTCGCGCAGGGAGCCCCCGGCCCAGACGGCGCGGCCCTCGGCGTCGCGGACCTGGAAGGCGGTCAGCGCGCCGCCATCGTCCAGGTTCAGGCCCACCCAGTCCCAGCCTACGGCCCGGGCGTCCAGCAAAGTGGAGGACCATTCGTGGTCGAGCCAGGCCTCGCCGGAGACGGCCATGCGGCGGCCTTCGCGGGTCAGGGCGCCGGCGACCTTCAGATGCGGCCAGCTGTAATAGTAGCTCGACTGTTCGGGCTCCGGCCCCTTCCGGCTGAACCCCCCATCGCCCTGCAGGAGGACCGGCTGGCTGGGGGTGAGTTGCAGGTCCAGGGCGAAACCGTCGTCGCTGACCTGCGCGTGGAGGACGTCGTCGGCGTTCCGGGTCATCCGCCAGTCGTCGAGGACGAGGTCCAGGTCGCCGGTCCTGGCCTCGGCGAGGCCGAAGCCCGCGCGCGCGATCTTCTGGGCGTGGATCAGGCGGCCGATGGCGGGATCGGACAGGGCGGCGTGGGCGAAGATGATCTGCCGTGGGGCGAACGCGCTGGGGTTGCGCTGATCAATGGCCGGGCGGGACCGGAAGAAGGTGATCTGGAAGCCCAGCGTCTGTGATCCCGCGCGCAGCCAGCCGGTGACATACCACCACTCGGTGCGGAACGCCGGATGCGCCCCATGATCGGCCGGGAAGCGCAGACGGGTCCCCGGGCGCACCGGCGCAAAGCGTGGCTGCCCGGCCGGCGGCGCCTGGCCCAGGGCCAGGGTCGAGGGTGGCAGGATCAGGCCCGCGCCGATCAGGCCCGCCAGGGCGCGACGTCCGATCATCACCAGTCCTCCCGCACGGCCCGCACAGCGGTGTCCGACAGGGCGCCGCGGCCGGCCAGGACCGCCGTGCCGGCCGAGGTCAGGGCCAGGGCTGCGCCCAGACCCGCCAGCAGAGACCAGGGCAGCCGCGTCTCCATCGTCCAGTTGAAGGACTGCGGATTGACCACATGGATCAGGATCTGGCTCATCCCGACGCCAAGCGCCAGGCCGGCCGCAGCGCCGACGAGGCCGAGCAGGGCGCCTTCGGCCGCCAGCATCCAGACGATCTGGCCCCGACGGACACCCAGATGGCGGAGCACGCCGAACTCCTTGCGCCGCGCCAGGGTCTGGGCCGAGAAGGTGGCCGCCACCCCGGTCAGGCCCACCAGGATGGCGATGGCCTCAAGCGCGTAGGTGATGGCGAAGCTGCGGTCGAAGATGCGCAGGGCTACGGCGCGAAGCTCCTGGGGCTCGGCGAAACTGGTCTGCGTCGCCAGATCCGGCGGCAGTCGCTCTCGCAGGGCGGCGATGGTCTGGCGCGGCTCTGCGCCGGGCGCCAGGGTGATGGCCGCTTCGCCCCGCGCCGTCTCGCCGGTCAGGGGGGTATCGGCCTCCTGGTCGAGGATCAGGGCGCCGAACAGATCGGAAGAGCGTCGTGTAGGGCAAGAGCGTAGATCTCGGTGGTCGCCGGATCATTAAAAAAAAAACTGTAGAAAACATCATGAACTCATAACGCACCTCAGTATGATACATCCTCACGTACGTCGTCTCCTTGCTCGCCCATGCCAATCGGACACACC
>CALEOQ010000596.1 GCA_937910255.1 uncultured Caulobacteraceae bacterium
CCAGCTTACTATCTCTCGTCGCTCCCTCTTCTGGTTCTTCTTCTTCTTCTTCTTTTTTTTTTTTTCAAGCAGAAGACGGCATACGAGATTACGACGTGACTGGAGTTCAGACGTGTGCTCTTCCGATCTTGGAGATGGCCCGGCGTGATGCCCACGGCCGAGTTCGACACCACCTGCATCACCTTGGGCGCACACGGTGTCGCCTGTTCATCCTCGTCCAGCAGGGTTTCGGTGAGCTTCTCGCCGGGGCGCAGCCCGGTGACCTCGATCTCGATGTCCTGGCCCAGGGTGCGGCCCGAGAGGGCGATCATCTGCCGCGCCAGGTCCATGATGCGAACCGGTTGGCCCATGTCGAGGATGAAGAGCCGCGCCTGGGCGTCCCGGTCCTCGGCGCTGGCCGCGGTGGCGTGCAGCACCAGCTGAACGGCCTCCGGGATGGTCATGAAGAAGCGGGTCATGTCCGGATGGGTCAGGGTGACCGGCCCGCCCCGCTCGATCTGCGACTTGAAGATCGGCACCACCGAGCCGGCGGAACCCAGCACATTGCCAAATCGCACGGCGGAAAATCGGGTCTTGCCGCCATGGGTCTGCTGAGCCTGGATGACCGCCTCGGCCAGCCGCTTGGTCGCCCCCATGACGTTGGTCGGATCGACGGCCTTGTCGGTGGAGATCAGCACCATCTGGGCCGCGCCGCAGAGGCGGGCGGCTTCGGCCACATTCCAGGTGCCGATCACATTGGTCAGCACCCCTTCACAGGGGTGACGCTCGACCATGGAGACGTGCTTGAGCGCCGCGGCGTGGAAGACCAGGTCGGGCGTCTGGGCGGCGAAGTGGCCCTGCAGCCGGCCCGCATGGCGGACGTCACAGAGGACGGCGGTGCGCGACACCCCCGGATAGGTTTCAGCCACTTCCCGGTCGATGGCGAACAAGGCCGACTCGGAGCTGTCGACCAGGGTCAGGTGGGCGCAGTCGAAGCCGGCCACCTGGCGGGCGAGCTCGCCGCCAATGCTGCCACCGGCGCCGGTGATCAACACCCGTCGGCCACGGATCAGGGCGGCCAGGGGGGCTGCGTCCAGTTCAATGGGCTCCCGCGCCAGCAGCTCTTCGACGCTGACGTCGCGCAGGGGCATCAGGGCCACGCCCTCGTGGTGGCGCAGATCGACAATGCTGGGCAGGCGAAGCATCCGCACGCCCTCCGCCTTGAAGCGCCCGAGGTGATCGGGGCTGAGCCCCTTGATCTTGCTGGGCTCGTCCAGGAACAGCACGGCGCGCGGGTAGCGGTTCCAGCGGCGCAGATCGACCAGCGCCTCGTCCAGGCGGTCGAGGCTTTCCAGGATGCAGACGCCGCGGACCTGCTGGCCCACATCGCGCAGATCCAGGCCGATGATGCCCACCGGGGTATAGCGGCGGTCGTGGGCGCGGGCGGCGTCGCGGAGATAGGTGTCGGCCAGGGCCGGCGGGCCGATCAGCAGCAGGGCCGGCGCCTGGGTTCCGGTCTTGGACCGGATCGGGGCGACCTTGACCAAGGCGCGCTCATGGATGGCGCGGCGAAGCACCCGCAGGCCCAGGCAGCCGGTCACGTGGAAGACCGCCGCCATGGCCAGGGCCGAGCGGGGCAGGGTCGAGGCGCGGTCCAGCACCCAGACAGCCAGGAGGAAGAGGACGGCGGTCAGGGCGGCGATTCGGCCGATGACCAGGGCGTCGGGGATGGAGGCGTAGCGCCACGGGGAAAGCTCGCCCCGAAAGAGCGTCGTAAACACCGCGGCGAAGGCGGCGTAGATCGCGGTCAGTTGGACGATATTGAGAGACGAGCGCCCGTCGAAGCCAAGGTCAGGCAAGGCCGAGGGCGAGAGAAGATAGGCGCATAGAAAGGCCAGGGCGGCGATGGCGACATCGACAACGACGGTCTGCGCTCGGAAGGCCATCCGCATCATGGGCTGATCTCCACGACTCCCTGCGAGCCGACAACATAGACGGGGCTTACCACCCCTCCAACCAAACTCAATCCGGGGACGAAGTGATCCCGGATTCGCGCGATCAGGACGGGCTGTTCGCCAAATCCTGAGAAGGCTTTGAGGCGTGATCGTGTTGGAAATAAGAAAGCCGCCGCCTTTCGGCGACGGCTTCCTTGAAGTGTTGCTTTTCCGCGCCTTAGAAGGCGGCGGTCAGGCTGGCCACGAGGCGGCCTTCGCCGAGGTCGCCCAGGGCGTCTTCGTCGGTGTCGTGATAGCGCAGGTCGAGACCGATGGTCTCGTTGAAAGCCACGCCCAGACCGACGTTCCAGGTGGTGTAGTCACCGCCGCCGTCGAGCTCCTGACGGCCCAGGGCGCCGCTCACGCTCAGCATGTCGGTCAGCGGGGCCGCGGCGTTCACTTCGTAGTAGAAGGCGTCGCCGATGCCGCCGAAGAATTCCGGCGAGTAGTAGATCGCGGCGCCGATTTCAGCGGGGCCAGCCGGGACGGTGCCCGAGGCGGCGAATTCCCAATAGTTGTAGTCCGAGCCCGACGGCGCATCGACATAGGCGTAGTAGATCGCCGCGAAGTCGGTGGACACCGGACCCAGGGTGGGGGTGACGCCAGCATAGAAGTCCACTTCAGCGGCGGTGTCGTCACCGAAATCGACGTTGGAGGCCCACACGCCCGCATAGCCCATTTCACCGATGGCGAGATCGACGCCGCCGAACACTTGCGGGTTCTCGTCGGTTTGGCTGACGCCGCGGAAGACGTAGTCGGACGCAACGCCGACATTGAAGCTGACAGGCGATTCCTGAGCAGCGGCGACGCCGCCCATGGCGAGGGTGGCGGCGGCGGCGAGAAGCGTGAGCTTGAGAGTTTTCATTTATTATCCCCTTGAGTTCCCGATCAGGCCTTGCCCGACCGATGTTCTGCATCCTCATGGTGAAGGAGAGCAGATCAACGGAGGTCGGCCCCTCGGAGCCTTGAGCTTAGACCGTGGTGAAATATTCGGCACGCCTCAGAAACGGCGCCAAAATAAAAGGCGCGGCACTGTCACGCTTCTGCCACAGGTTTAGCGCATGGCCAGCGGGGCATATCCCAGGTGAGTCCCCGCATCGACCAACAGAGTCTCGCCCGTGATGTGCCGGGCGGCCGGCGACGCCAGAAACACCGTCGCCCCGGCCACGTCCTCGGCGGTCGAAGCCGCCTTCAGGGGCGTCGAGGCGGCCGCGCCTTCGCGCATCTTCTCGGCCCGCCCGGCCGGCAGACCCTTCTCGAACCAGGGCGTGTCGATGAAGCCGGGGCAGACCGCATTCACCCTGATCTTCGGCGCCAGAGCCCGGGCCAGCGAGAGCGTCATGGTGGTCAGCGCGCCTTTCGAAGCCGCATAGGGCACCGAAGATCCGATGCCCATGACGCCGGCGATCGAGGACGTGTTTACCACCGCCCCGGCCTGGGGCGCGGCCTCCAGCAGGCTGCGGCAGGCGCGCAGAGCCTGATAAGCGCCCACCACATTGACCCGGTAGAGATCGAGGAAGTCGTCGGCAGAAACCGCGTCGAGATCAGCGTGGTTGGGGGCGAACCGGGTCATGCCGGCATTGTTGAACAGGGCGTCGATGCGCCCCAGGGGCTCGGCTGCGGCGGCGATCTTCCGGCAATCGGCGTCGTCGCCCACATCAGCCTGCACCAGGATGGCGCGGGCGCCTTGCGCCTCCACGAGCCGGCAGGTCTCCTCGGCCTCATCGCGGCTGCGGGCATAGTTGACGATCACCGCGCCGGCTCCGCGGCTGGCGGTCTCCACAGCGATGGCCCGACCCAGCCCGGTGGATGCGCCGGTCACCACCACCACGTAGTCCTTGAAGTCTTGACCGCTCATCGACGCCTCCTCCGGTGATGCAGATCATTGTCTGCGCTCTGTATGATCTGACGAAGGTTTAGCGAGGCGGCCTTGCGCTGTCGCCCCTTGGGCGCGAACGGTTGCCCGCGTTCCGAACCAGAGCTAAAGCCCGCCCATGGAAGAGACCCATCTGACCCAGCTTGGCCAGCCCGTGGCGGGCTTCGCCAGTCCGGACGAGGCGGTGCTGGAGCGGGTGGCCAACCCGCAGGCCGACACCCTGTACCTGGCCCGCTTCAACGCCCCGGAATTCACCTCGCTCTGCCCGGTGACCGGCCAGCCCGATTTCGCCCACCTGGTGATCGACTACGCCCCCGACCAGTGGCTGATCGAATCGAAGTCGCTGAAGCTCTATCTGGCCTCGTTCCGCAATCACGGCGCCTTTCACGAGGACTGCACGGTCGCCATCGGCCGCCGGATCGTCGATGTCGCCCAGCCGCGCTGGCTGCGCATCGGGGGCTACTGGTACCCGCGAGGCGGCATCCCCATCGATGTCTTCTGGCAGTCGGGGCCGCCGCCCGAGGGCCTCTGGCTGCCCGACCAGGGCGTGGCGCCCTACAGGGGCCGGGGTTAAAATCTGAGTTACCGGCCGGCCGCGCCAATGTTCGACGCAATGGCCAAAGATCAGGTCCTGCAGGCTCCAAGCTTAAACGAACCGGGGATTCGTCCAGGTCATGGCGACCCATTTTGGGTTTCAGCCAAATTCGCGGCCCGCTGGCGGGATAGGCGATGATCAGCTATATAGAGACTGCCCAACTCTCCTCGGGCGTGTCACCTGGGGCCGGGCGGTGCATCTGCGCCGTCCGGCCTTTGTGATTCTAGGAGCCGTTCTTCGGTCGGCCGCGGCCGACCTCAGGCGCTCCAACGGCTGACGAGGCCCGTCCAGTCGGGCCGGTCGCGTTCCAGCGGGGGCTCCTTGGCGGTTCCGATCAACACATAGCCCGCCACCCGTTCTCCAGCCTCCAGGCCCAGAATCGTCATGGCCTCAGGGTCATAAGCGTACCAGTCGGTGATCCAGTTGGCGCCGTAGCCCATGGCGGTGGCCGCATAGAGCAGGTTGGCGCAGACCACCGCGGAGGAGAGCAGTTGCTCCCATTCCGGAATCTCAGAGGGCCGCGGCCGCGAAATCACCGCCACGCCCATGGGGGGCGTCTTGAGCTTGGCGAGCTTGGCGGCGGCCTTCGCATCATTGCGGCCGAGCGCCAGGGCCTCAAGGCGTGCGGCGAATTCGGTCTTGGCCGCAGGTTCAAGGACGATCATCCGCCAGGGCGTCAGCTTGCCATGGTCGGGCACGCGACTGGCCAGGCGCAGGAGCACGTCGAGTTCGCCAGCCTCGGGGCCGGGCGAGGTCAGAGTCAGGGCCGAGGCCGAACGCCGGCGCGCCAGGAAGTCCAGAACCTCCGGGCTGGCGGTGATCGGCATGGGGGTTCCAAGCGGGGAGGGCGCAGGGAGAGCGTGGGTCAAGGCGTTCCTTTTCGTAGACATGGGCGCGATTCTATCGCCGCCATCAGCATAGCCCGTCATTCTAGTTGAGAATATGTCGCAAAAACCATCCTGGCTCCAGCCCCATGGTCGTCCATGGCGCGCAGACGCCCCCCGGCGTGTCTATGAAAATCCATGGATCGCCGTCGACGAGTATGCCGCCACCGCGCCCACCGGGATCACGGCCCCCTATGGGGTGGTCAGGTTCAAGAACCTCGCCCTGGCGGTTCTGCCTCTGCATGAGGACGGGACCGTCACCCTGGTGGGGCAGAATCGTTTTCCGCACAGCGACTACAGCTGGGAAATCCCGGAAGAGATCGGAAGAGCACCCGTCTGAACTCCAGTCC
>CALEOQ010000597.1 GCA_937910255.1 uncultured Caulobacteraceae bacterium
GGTCGCTGAGCGATAGGCTGTGAGAGCGGTAAGGTGTGTTAGGATGTGCTGAGGGGTTTTTTTTTTCAAGCAGAAGACGGCATACGAGATTACGACGTGACTGGAGTTCAGACGTGTGCTCTTCCGATCTGGCGAACGGGAATCCGCAGGGTTGTGCCGGGCTGGAGGCGCCGCGGCTCGGCGATGCGATTGAGGCGGCCGACCTGCAAGGCGTCGCCCGGCCGGATCATGTAGCGCTCGGCGAGGTCGTAGAGCGTGTCTCCGGGGCGGACCACATAGGTGGCGATGTCGGAGGGGGCCGAGCTTGCTTGAGCCTTGGCGGCCGGCGGGGACAGGCCGAGCCCGATGGCGCAGGCGATGGCCAGGGCGAGGTGGATAACCTTCATAGAGCGGAAGACTCCTCGGCGTCGCTTGAGATCGCCTCCAGGCGGTAACCGTAGCTGTAGACAGGGGCCAGTCGGTAGCCAAGGGCCGGGCGCAGGTCGAGCTTGGCGCGGATGCGTGAAACGTGGGCGTCGAGGGTGCGTGTGGGAAGATCCGGATTGCGGCCCCAGACCGTCTCCAGGAGATAGGCGCGGCCCAGGGGCCGGTTCATGTTCCGGAAAAAAGCCAGGGCCAGGGCGAACTCCTTGCTGGTCAGCTTCACCGTGGTGGCGCCGTAGGCGACCGTCTCAGCCATGGGATCGAACAGGTGATCGCCGAAGGTCTCCGGTCGTATGGTCGCGCCGCTGGGATAGGCTCGGCGCAGGACGGCGTTCACCCGCGCCAGCAGTATCGACCGCTCGATGGGCTTGATGATGAAGTCGTCGGCGCCGGCGTCGAGGGCGGTGACGATATCCTCGGCCGAGGCCCGCGCCGTGATCATCAGGACGGGGGGCGGCGCCTGAAGATTGGCCCGGGCCCAGACCAAGACGTCCAGGCCGGACAGGCCCGGCACGTTCCAGTCCAGGATCAGAAGATCAAAGGTCTCCTGGCGGAGGCGCACCAGCAGGGCGGCGCCGGAGACAAACCGCAGGCAGAGGTGATTGTCGGCGCGCAGGGCGGCCTCCACCAGATCCCCATGGGCGGGATCATCCTCCAGTATCGCCACCCTCATGAGGCTTGTCCTTCCCCGAAGACGCGGGCGCCTAACTCTTGGAGCTAAGCGTGAGGCATGGCTACGGGTACGCCTCAGGGCGCGCGACTATCGCCGCCGTTTATAATGTGAAGCCGGCCCAATTTGGGCAACGGCGGAGAACGGATTGTAAGAATTTGTAAAAATTGGGTCCAAACCCATGCAGGCCCTTCGCTTGGCGCTACTAGGCGGGAATGAGGTCGGATCAGAAAGACTCGAGGCCGTCCTCAATAGAGGAGCCCTGCGCATGATGTCACCTGAACTGGCCCCGGAGGGGCGACTGAAAGGGCCGGCTGGCCAACTCCAGATTCTGGTGGCGGAAGATGATCCGCGCACCCAGCGCCTGCTGGTCGCCCTGCTGGATTTCGTCGGCCTGACCGCGGTGATCGCCCGTAACGGTTCCGAAGCCCTGGAGGCGTGGCGGGGCGCCCGTTGGGACCTCATCCTGATGGATGTGAGAATGCCGCTGATCGACGGGCACGCCCTGACGGGGATCATCCGGCGGACGGAGGCGAGCGAAGGTCTCGGCCGCGTCCCGATCGTGGCGATCACGGCGGGCGGCGGCGAGGCCGACCGGCAAGCCTGCCTGGCGGCGGGCATGGACGCGGCCATCAGCAAGCCCTTTGCGCCCAAGACCTTGTTCGAGACAATCGAGCGCTACCTGGGCGGAATCTCGGTTCCGGGCCATCCGCCCCTCGGCGCGATCCACTAGAGGCTGCGCGATCCTCATTCGTCACGCTCGGCGCCAAGCTTAACTATGTAAACAGTTGTAAATTCAAACGCCCCCGTCTTGTTTTGGCGGCCCCCATCCCTCCCATTGCGGCGCGTGCGTGCGGGGAGAACAAGCATGGATCGCCAGCTGACGGCGTCTTTATCGGGCCAGGACAGGCGCAGGGCGGGCCAGGTTGAACCGCCGGCCCCGGCGCTGGCGGCCCTGACCTGGTTCATGCCGGCCATATTGGGGGTCGCGGCCCTGGCGGCGACCCGGCCATCACCGTCGGTGCTGGTCGCCGGCGCGGTCGTCCTGACCTCCGCCGCCGGCCTGGCCTGGAGGCTTCTAGGCTCCCGGGCCGGCGACTATGCGATCGTCGCGGAGGTCGCGGCGCGCCACCGCGTCCAGCCGGTCCAAATCCGCCGCCTCTGGCTGCCCCTCAACGCCCAGTGGCGCCATCCCCGACAGTACGAGGCCATCGTTCTGGACGCCGCCTCCCAACACAGGCGACTTCACGTGGCCCTGCCGCTTTCCGCCGGTGGTCCCGTCTGGGTGCGGCTCAGCCTAGAGTCTTCGCCGCTGATGCAGGCCGGGGCCTGAATCATGGTGGCCAGCGTCAGCATCCATCCAGTCGATCTGCATGTGGGCATGCGCCTGCGTCTCAGGCGGCGGGAATTGAAGGTCACCCAGTCCGAACTCGCCGGACACCTCGGGATCAGCTTCCAGCAGGTGCAGAAGTACGAGCGCGGCATGAACCGGCTCAGCGCCTCGCGGCTCTATGAGATCGCCAGAATCCTGCGGGTCGGTGTGGAGTATTTTTTCGAGGGATTCGAAGGGATATCGAGCAACGGCGGTCAAACGGCCGCCTGACAGGGCTGACGCGAACAGGCCCGGCGCGAATGAGCCTGATGCAGGTGGGCTGGGTGAGGGAGGCTCCGGAGCGGCGCAGGGCCGCCCCGGAGACGCCTTGAGGCTGGGTGACCAGCCTCCGGATAATGGTGCCGCCGGGCAGGATTGAACTGCCGACCTCAGCCTTACCAAGGATGCGCTCTACCACTGAGCTACGGCGGCGAAAGGCGAGGCGGGGGCTATAGCCAACCCGACGGCCCGCGTGAAGCCCCCAAATCCGGATTTCTCGGACTTGACCTCAAAGGACCCCGGCCGCAAGCCATGCTCATGAGCCCGCCGGACAAGCCCAGACCCCCGCCGCCCAATGATCGGGAGGCCAAGCTCGCCCAGGCTCTTCGCGCCAATCTTCGCCGCCGCAAGGCCGCGCCAACGACGCCGGATGCTTCGGTCCCCGGGGATGACAAGCGTTCGTGAGAGCCGCGTGGCTTTGCGCCGCGGTGGCCTCGGGCTAGAAGCGCCACTTGGGTTGTCCACGCCGCAGGGCTGCGGCGCTTGAAGGGGCTGGGATTGGACCGAATCGTCATCGAAGGCGGCGCGCGTCTGGAGGGCGAGATCGCCATCAGCGGCGCCAAGAACTCGGCCATCAAGCTGATGGCCGCCAGTCTTCTGACGAGCGAGCCTCTGCGGCTGACCAACATGCCGCGCCTGGCCGACACGCGGTTTCTCGGCAAACTGCTCACGCGCCTCGGCGCCGAGGTCACGGAGCAGGATGGGCCGGACGGCGCCGAAACCGTGCTCCAGACCTCTGAAATCATCAGCGCCATCGCCCCCTATGACCTGGTCCGCCAGATGCGGGCCTCGTTCAATGTGCTGGGGCCGCTGCTGGCCCGCTCGGGCCAGGCCAAGGTCTCGCTGCCCGGGGGCTGCACCATCGGCGCCCGGCCGGTGGACCTCCACCTGTCGGCCCTGCGGGCGCTCGGGGCGCAGATCGATCTCCATGAGGGCTATGTCTACGCTCAGGCCCCACGGGGCTTGATCGGCGCGGAGATCGCCTTTCCCTTCGTCTCGGTCGGCGCCACCGAGCACGCCATGCTGGCGGCGGTTCTGGCCGAGGGCGAGACCGTGCTGCGCAACGCCGCCTGTGAGCCCGAAATCGTCGATCTGGCTGACTGCCTGAACAAGATGGGCGCGCGGATCAGTGGGGCGGGCATGGACGTGATCCGCATCCAGGGGGTCAGCCGGCTGGGGGGCGCGACTCACTCCGTCATTCCCGACCGGATCGAGACGGGCACCTTCGCCCTGGCCGCGGCCATGGCCGGCGGCGAGGTGCGGCTGACCCGGACCCGCAGCGACTTCATCGCCAATCTGCTGGACAAGATGGAAGAGGCCGGGGTCGACGTGACCCATCACAACGACGGCGTGACCATCAAGCGCAGCGGCCGGCGCCTGGCGGCGGTGGCCGTCGAGACCGATCCCTATCCCGGCTTCGCCACGGACCTGCAGGCCCAGTTCATGGCCCTGATGACCTTGGCCGATGGGGAATCGGTGATCCGCGAGACCATTTTTGAGAACCGTTTCATGCATGCGCCGGAGCTGGCGCGGCTGGGCGCCGACATCGCCATCCAGGGCGGCGAGGCCCGGGTGCGCGGGGTCTCAAGCCTGAACGGCGCCCAGGTGATGGCCACCGACCTGCGCGCCTCGGTCAGCCTGGTGATTGCAGGCCTTGCGGCCAAGGGCGAGACCGAGGTCGGGCGCGTCTACCATCTGGACCGCGGCTTCGAGCGCCTGGAAGCCAAGCTCGGCGCCTGTGGCGCGAAGATCCGGCGCCTGACGGGCGCGGAGATGATCGAGGATATGACCGCCGATGCCTGAGGTTTCCCGTGGGCGCTTGAAGCTGCTTGCCGAGGACGCCGAGGATCTCGCGGTGATCTCAGCGGCCCTGCAGGACGCGGTGGCCAAGATCGGCGACATCCGATTCGAGGCTCAGACGCGGCTTCTGACCATCGCCTTCAACCGCTACCGCTGGGAGGCGGGCGGAGGTTCTCGGGTGCGCAGCGCCCTGCAACTTGGATCGGTCGAACAGGTCGAGGCCCGCCGGCTGCGGCGCGATGCGCCCGACGCGGTGGTCGAGCTGCTGGCCGTCACCTTCGAGCCGGACGCCGAGCCCCCGGGGGGCGCTGTGGTGCTGAACTTCGCGGGCGGCGGCGACCTCAGGATCAAGGTCGAATGCATCGAGGCCGTCATGGCCGACGTCTCCGAGCCCTGGCCGACCCCGCGGACGCCCAGGCACGAGACCTAGGTCCGCCGCTCGCGGCCTGTGGCTGCGGCGCCATGGCGTTGGACGGCCGGGATCGCTACATAGCCAGGCCATGCGCCGTTTCCTCTTTTCCGACCCCGATTTCGAAGCCCGCTTCGCCGCCCTGGTGAACGAGCGCCGCGATACGCCCGAGGATGTCGAAGCCATCGTGCGCGACGTCCTGGCGGCGGTGCGGCGCGAGGGCTTGGCCGCCGTCCTGCGCTATGGCGCGCAATTCGACGGGGTGGAGATCAGCGAGGCCGATCTGCGGGTGACGCCGGAAGAGATCGAGGCCGGCGCGGCGGCCTGTCCGCAGGAGGTGCGCGAGGCGATCGATTTCGCCGCCGGCCGCATCCGCAGCTATCACGAACGGCAGCGCCCGGACGACGCCCGCTTCACCGACGAGGCCGGGGTCGAGATGGGCTGGCGCTGGACGCCGATCGAGGCCGTGGGGATCTATGTGCCTGGCGGCCGCGCGGCCTATCCCTCCACCGTGCTGATGAACGCTGTGCCGGCCGCGGTGGCCGGGGTGTCCCGCATCGCCATGGTCACGCCGCCCGGGCGCTTGCAGCCGGCGGTGCTGGCGGCGGCCCCCGCGCCGGCGCTCGGGCGCGCGGCCTGCAGGGGACCGGGGTTGTCTCCGGGTGTCGCCTCGTC